>JBJFAO010000253.1:0-5558 GCA_051887955.1 Christensenellales bacterium | reverse complement strand
GAGCAAACGAAATTTGATATAAACGTAAACCGAGCGTAATTGCTCGGTTTACGTTTGGGTTTTGAATGGATATATTAAATTATTGATTATTAGTTTTATTCTTCGTCCTGTTTTTGCTCCGTAGCGGCAGTTTCCGCTTCGACGTCGGGAACGTAAACGACGGATTTTTGTTTTTTTCTGAAGATTGTTTCGAGTTTTTCGAGTTTACCGGATTTGTCAAGGAAGAACAATCCCGTTACGGTCAGCGCCATAAGCACGGACGCTACGCCGAGAGTTATTCCTACCATACCGCCGTAGGATTTGACCGCGACCGCGGAAAAACCGCTTATAAGATACGTTAAGGCGGAAATTACGGCGACGATGGTGGCGTAGGGGAATTGCGTTCTTACGTGGTCAATGTGGTTGCATTGCGCGCCGGACGAAGCCATAATCGTGGTGTCGGATATGGGGGAAACGTGGTCGCCGTAGACGGCTCCGGCAAGCACGGAGCTGAGGGTTACGTAATAAAGTCCGGCGTTGGCTTCGGGCATAACGGCGATGGCTATCGGAAGAAGGGTGCCGAAAGTGCCCCAGCTTGTTCCCGTGGCGAAGGAGATAAAACAAGCGAGCACGAAAAATACGAACGGAATAATGCCGAGAACCATACTGTCCGCGCTGACTACCGATTGAATAAACGCTTTGGCGTTGAGGGTGCCGTCTATTACTTTTACGCCGTCTACGAGCCCTTCGCCCTTTGCGCCCATCAATGCGCACAGCGTCCAGGCAAACGTGAGTATGAGTATAGCCGGAACCATGGATTTGAAGCCTTCGGTTATACTGCCCATAACGTCTTTGAAGGACATCACTTTGGCAATAGAGTAATAAATCATAGTTATTATCAAAGCTATTACCGAACCCATTGCGAGGGCGATAGAAGAGTCGCACTGCGAGAACATATCGAGAAGATTGTAGCTCGGCTTGCCTATTTCCGCGACGAGTTCTTCGGCGGAGAGGGTGTGGAGCCACGACCAACCGTTATAGATCATCGCGCCTACGCAGCAGACTATAAGGACGGCTATGGGCACTATCAGATTGGCGACCTTGCCCTTAACGCTCTTGCCTACGGCGATATCTTCGGTAGGAAGATCGGTTTCTCCCGCGTGGAGATCTCCGTTTTCGGCGGCTTTTGCATTACGTTTCATTTTGAAAAAGTCGAGTTTCAGGAGAGTAAACGTAATCATCATTATTATCGTATAAAGGGCGTAGACGTTAAACGGAATGGTTTTTATAAACGCCATAATACCTCCGTCGCCGTAGCCTGCGACAGCCGCAGCCCATGAAGAAATGGGAGCGATTATACAAATAGGAGCCGCGGTAGAATCGATAAGGTATGCGAGCTTTGCCCTCGAAATTTTGAATTTGTCCGTAACGGGGCGCATAACGCTGCCGACGGTAAGACAATTGAAATAATCGTCCACGAATATCATACAGCCGAAGCCTATCGTGGCGAGTTGCGCTCCTTTTGCGCTGTGGATTTTGTTTGCAGCCCAATCTCCGTATGCTTTGCTGCCACCCGATTTTACCATAAGGACGGCAAAAATACCGAGTACCACGAGGAAGATAAGTATTCCGCCGTTGTTTCCGAGTTGGTTTGCCATGGTTTCGAATACGTGCTGGAAAGCGGCGACGGGTTCGCCGTTCGTCAAAAACATAGCTCCCACGAAAATACCGGCGAACAGGCTCAGATAGACCTGTTTTGTGACGAGCGCGAGCAAAATAGCGATAATCGCGGGCACGAAAGCCCAAAACGTTCCGACAAAGTATTCGCCTGCGCAAATGATAAAATTAAACATTTTATTTTGTTCTCCTTTTTATATTTAAGCCCTTACGGACAAATAAAACGCGGTAACGGAGCTATACCGTTACCGCAGGAAAAACAAAATCGGTAATGATAGCTCTCCACAATCGCTTGTGACAGTACGCAACGTATTCCGTTACGTCCCAGCGGATAAAACCGAGTCGAATTTTATCGCTTCGGCAGCTTGCCCTTTCGCTCTCGTCCCGACACGGACTTGTCGAGAGGTACTATTGCAACGCTGCGCCTCTATCGTATGACATTCATCCTATCACAAGGGAGACAATCTGTCAAACAAATGAAGCAAATTTTATAAAAACGCGTAAATTTTTGCGTAAAACATTAGAGGAAGCTTTGTCGTTATCGGCAGTTTGCCGTTTTTTTAGAAAGGAAATTTTTTATTCGGTATTTTTTATCGATTGCAATTTTTTAATTGAAAAATAATAGGATTTATATTATTATATAAAATAAAGGTTTCGGGTGGTGAAAGATATGGCGAAGAAGCGGTTTTGCGATTTTCTTATCAGGTTCAGATGGTTGTTTATAATATTGTTCGCTGTTCTTACGATAGCGAGCTGCGTCATGATTTTCTTTACCGACGTTTTGTACGATTTGAGCGCGTATTTGCCGTCGGACAGCGACGCGAATATAGGTATCGGAGTACTGAAGGAGGAATTCGACGATAAGGGCATGGCTTACGTCGCGGTGAAAAACGTTTCGCGCGCGGAGGCAAACGAACTCGCGGACAAAATCGGCGGCATAGAAGGAGTAAGCTCCGTCGTGTACGTAGAAATGCAAAACTACGTCGACGGGAACGCGATGTACACGTTGTCGTTCGACGACTACGACAGCACTAAGGGATGCTTCGACACTATGAAGCGCATTACCGAATATATGAAAGAAGAGGGCTACGAAGCGTACTATACCGGTCAGTCGGCTTCTTCATATTTTACTAAGCTGGAGACGGAAGAAAGCATATTAAAATTGGGGCTCGTGATAGTCGCGGTAATCCTTGTCATGCTGGTATTTACGAGCAAAACTTATTTCGAGCTTGTCCCTATGGTGATTACGTTCGGCGTAGCCGTTGCGTTGAATATGGGGACGAATTTTTTCTTCAATATCGCGGGGGGGATTTCTTATATAAGCAATCTCGTTTCCCTCGTATTGCAGCTTGCGCTGTCAATAGATTATTCCGTAATTTTGTTACATAGGTTTATGGAGGAGACGGCTCTTACCGCCGACGTAAAAACGGCGGCCTCGGACGCGCTCGGAAAAGGAATTACCGAAATATGCTCCTCTTCTC
Source organism: Christensenellales bacterium (assembly GCA_051887955.1). Taxonomy (GTDB): domain Bacteria; phylum Bacillota; class Clostridia; order Christensenellales; family DTU072; genus CAG-1782. The sequence goes on along the minus strand of JBJFAO010000253.1, from coordinate 2,421 downwards.
TGACCACGATTGCCGGACTTATATCCCTCGTGTTCATGGCTTTGCCTATAGGAAGAGAAATCGGAATAGCGTTGGCAAAAAGCATAGTTTGTTCACTTGCGTCGGTGATTTTCCTTATGCCCGCCTTGCTGACGGTGTTTGCTCGTCCTCTCGTAAAAACCGCGCACAAATCCTTCGTGCCCGACGTAAAGAAATTTTTCGGAAAGGTGGTCACGGCTCGCAAGGTAATCGTACCGTTATTTATAGTGGCGGTCGCGCTCGCCGGAACGGGGCAGTTCTTTAACGAGTACGCCTATAATATGAACGGCGGTTCGATGATAATAAAAAACAACGAAGCCATCGAGGAAATGGGCTTCGGCAAGATAAATTCTCTCGTTCTCATAGTGCCGAAAGGCGAATATGCCAAGGAAAGGGAGCTTGCTCGTTTCGTTTCTTCCCATACCGAATCGGTGGACGGTTGCAACGCTTTGGCTTATATAGAGCTTGCGGAAGGAATTTATCTTACCGACGAATTCGGAGAGGAAGAGCTGATAAATTTATTAAAGAGCGGCATGGGGGATATGGGAACCTCTTTCGAGCAGCCTGCGAGGAAGTGTTTTCGGAAGGCTTTGGCGCAAAAATATCCGGAGGGAGGAGTAAACGAATTGTCTTTGCTTGACATTCTTTCTTTTGTCGCCGCCGATGAGGAATATTCCGACATGATCGCTCCTTTTAAGGGCATGCTGGAACAGCTGGAATACGCTAAAAACAATCTCGAGGGAGAAAACTATGCCCGTCTTACTTTCAATATAAGCTCGGGTGTGGAAAGCGAGGAAACTTTCAAGCTCATAAAAGACGTCAAAGCGGGAGCGGGGAATTTTTACGACGAATTTTATATAACGGGCGAAAGCGTGGTTTGTTACGATATGGCGGAATATTTCCCAAAAGACAACCTCGTGGTATCTTTGGTAACGGTATTCGCGGTTATGGCAATATTGTTGTTTACGTTCAAAAATCTTCTTTTGCCATTGATACTCATTCTTGCGATACAGGGAGGAATATGGATGAATTTCGTCATTCCTTTCCTTACCGGAGGCTCGTTGAGCTTTATAGGATATCTCATAATAAACGCGGTACAGATGGGGGCGACTATCGATTACGCAATCGTGTTGACCAATCGTTACAATACCATAAAAAATAATTTTCACAGTCCGTCGGACGCTATGGCGGAGGCGCAGAACCTGGTTTTTCCCACTATTATCACTTCGGGCATCATACTTACGATTACCGGATTGGCACTCGCGCTGTTGTCGTCGGGAGTCGTGGCAAAGCTCGGTTCTCTTCTCGCTATAGGGACCTCGCTGTCGATGTTTATAGTTCTGTTCGTTTTGCCTTCTATGCTGTTGCTGAGTGAAAAGGCATACGACAAATGCTATTTTACAAATATATTCAAATTCGGTAAAAAAAGAAAATCCGACGTTGTACCCGCCGTTGCGGCGACGGAAGAAAACTCCGACGAGTCGGATGAATAAAGGAGGATTTATGTACGTAGAAAGTAAAGACGTTACCGATTCGGTAAAAATCGAAATGGAAAACGGCGATTGCGTTGTAGTCAGACTGTTTGACGAAATCGCTCCCGTTACGGTGAAAAATTTTCAGAAACTCGTAAAGAACGGGTTTTACGACGGATTGATTTTTCATCGCGTAATATCGGGATTCATGATTCAGGGCGGAGACCCTCTCGGCAACGGAACGGGAGGAAGCTCGGAGAGGATAAAGGGCGAATTTTTGTATAACGGCGTTAAAAACAATCTTTCGCACGAAAGAGGAGTAATATCCATGGCTCGCGCGCAACACCCCGATTCCGCGTCTTCACAGTTTTTTATATGTCACGCCGACGCAAAGTTTCTCGACGGGCAGTACGCGGCTTTCGGTAAGGTGACGGAAGGAATGGAAACGGTAGATAAAATAGCTGCCGTCGCCACGGATTACAACGACAGACCGCTTATCGAGCAAAAAATGAAAAGGGTGTATTTCGTCAAAGAGGCCTAAACGCGGAATTAGCGAAATACAATATACCGTTTGAGGCTGTTATGAATTTTTTCAGGAATACGGCGACGGCGCAGGCGGTAATCGTTATCGTTGCGGCTCTCGTCGCGGCGATACGGTTTATCTTCAAAAAAGACGGTTGCAAAAAAAATTGCGACGGGTGCGTATATCGATGCGATAAACGAAAAAGTCAAAAATAAAAAAGCGACCGATAACTATACTTAATATATAAACGCCGTTTTCGGCGGACGGAGGCACGATGCACGATTTTATTTACGAAAACCAAACGAGAATTTATTTCGGGAAGAACGCTATGGATTATCTTGGAGAGGAATTGGATAAATACGGCGAAAACGTTCTGCTCGTCTATGGAAAAAACGCCATAAAAGCCAC
>JBJFAO010000252.1:0-5595 GCA_051887955.1 Christensenellales bacterium | reverse complement strand
CGTCATAGAAGAAATAAAAATGTACGAGGACGACAGCGAAGATTTGTGTCTGGAAAACCTTATGAAAGCGCACTACGGAAACAAAACGCCCTCTTATCCCATTTTGGGAACCGTAAAAACGGTGAATTCCTTTACGAAGGAGGACATAAAAAACTATATGTCCGCATATTATCGCGCCGACAACGCTTGCGTTTCCGTCGTAGGAGACCTGTCGGAAGAAGACGCGGTGGCGTTGGTTAAAAAATATTTCGCTTTCGGAAAATGCGAAGACAAGCTATGCCTTCCGAAGGTAAGGACGGTTCGCCCGAAAGCAAAATTCATTAAAAAAACCAAACCTCTGGAACAATCCGCGGTGGGAATATCCTTTCCCTCTTATACCTATCGGCATAAAAAACGCTATCTGCCCCTGTTGGTTTCCAACATTCTCGGCGGAGGCATGAGCAGTCGTCTTTTTCAGGAGGTCCGCGAAAAGCTGGGACTTGTTTACGAGATATATTCCACTACGAACCAATACGACGACAACGCCTGCTTTATAATTTATTTCGGCACGGCGCCCGCGCAGACGAAGACCGCCGTCGTAACGGTTGCGAAAACCCTTCGCAAGGCGGTAAAGGAAGGTTTTACGGAGGAGGAATTCCATAAAGCCGTCGCGCAATTCAAAACGGCTATGGTCCTCGGCGGAGAAAGCTCCGCGGATATCATGCGTACGGGAGGAAGAAACGGTCTGCGAGGAAAGCTCGTCACCCCCGAAAGCATATTGAAAGAGGTGTCTTCCTATACCCTCGACGACGTAAACAAAGCCCTCGAAGAAATAATAGACTTTTCTCAGGCGAGTCTCAGCTATGTCGGCAAAAAAACCGATTGCGACCTTTTGGCGGCGTTTAACGAGGTTGAAATATGAAAAGTTTTTTGAAAAAGCATAAAAAGCTCATCGCGCCGGCGGTAATAATAGCGATATTTACCATACTTTTGTGCATTCCCGCCACGCTGAAAATTCTTGTGGGCGTTTTCGGCTACGCCGCTTATTTTTATCTTCTCGTCGGCTACGCGTTTTTCGTGCTCGCCTGCAAGAACAAAAGATTGCCGCTGACGAAAAAACGGTTCGCCCTCTACGTCGCTTCCGTCGTTCTGCTTATTATGACTCTGCACGTAGGATTGTGCGGAAAGGCTCTCGTGGAATCGGGCGCGGGCGGATACATAGGGGGCTCTTACGACGCCTTTACCGTAGGAGGAGTGCTTTTCTCCATACTGAGCCTGCCCGTCGTCCTGCTTTGTAAATTCATAGCCGGCGTAATAATTTATTTCGTCGCTACGGCAATATGCGGATTTTTCCTCATAGCTCCCCTCGTGTTCGAGCACTCGTCTTCCTCCCCCTCCGCTCAAAAAAAGCCCGTTGCCGAGCCGACGGCTAAAACGGAAAACAAAAACGGTACGGAAAAAAGGGAAGAGACCGAAGCGCAGGAAAAAACTCCCGTCGCCCCGACGGCTCCGCTTCCGGAAAAGGGCACCAAGGAATACGCCCGACGGCTTCTCTTCGGAGAATCGGAACAAACCCCCGACGTTCCGTCCGCCCGACCGACGACCTCTTCCCGCAAAATATTGTTCGACGACGAAAAACCCTCTGCGGAGCATACGACGTTTGTCGAACAAAAACCCGACAAGCCCGACGTTTTCTCTCGCGGAGAGGATGAAAACGCATACCGCATTATAGACGGAGTGGACGCAATGTTCGTTCCTCCCGACATAACCCCTTACACCAACGGTTATTTCAATCAACGCGAAGAAGCTAAAAAGAAGCTCTTCGACAGCCGTTCGGCGGACGAGGATTACGCCGCGATATCGCGGAGGGTATCCGAAAGAACGGTGGAGCAGGAATTACGGGATTCGATGAAGGCAAATCCTTACATACCCTCCCGGACGGTATTCGAGAAGGAAGAGCCGACGGATCCGGTCGTTATTTCCGCACCCGCGACGTCGGCAACTCCGACGATCGAAGCGCCCGAAGCGCCCGTCGTTGCTTCCGACAAAGAATTCGGCGTCGACGAAAACGGAGAAATTTACGACGTATTGCCGACGATTGCCGATTCTCCTTTCGCTAAAGCCGTTCGCGCGGATAAAGGCGACGGCGCCCCCGTAAACGTATATTCCGACGAACCGCCGGCAAAAGAAAAACCGACGGACGACGTAAAGAACGATAATAAATCGGAAACCGTCGCGCAGGAAGAGACTTCTTCCCGTCGGGAAGAGGAGGGGGAGCCGGTATTACGTACGCCGAAAATGGCAAAGCCGTACGTCGCGCCGCCCGTTTCTCTTTTGCAGGATCACGTAAAAGAGGGATTTTCTCCGTACGTGGACAATTTTGCGGAGCTTAAACAGGTCTTTGAAGTCACTTTGAAAAAACAAAATCTCGACCTGAAGCTAATCGACGTTATTAAAGGACCTACCGTTACGCTGTGCGTATTGGACCTTGCGGACGGCTATTCGATAAACAGAGTCACCGCTCTCGAAAAGGACATAGAGAGATTTTTGAAAACTCCGCAGGGACAAAAGATAAACATATTGACAAAACTTCCCAACAGCACATATTTCGGAATAGAAATACCGAACGCGGTAAAGGGAATCGTGTCCTTCAAAGAAATAATGGCAAGTCCCGAATGGAACAACGCCAAAGGTCAGCTCGTCCTCGGTCTCGGCAAGACAAACTCCGGAGATATCGTGGTGGACGACCTTGCGGATATGCCGCACGCCCTTATCGCCGGCAGCAGCGGAAGCGGTAAATCGGTGTGCATAAACGCAATCATTGCAAGCTTGCTGTACCGTTATTCTCCCGACGAGCTGAAGCTCGTGCTTATCGACCTGAAATACGTGGAAATGGCAAACTTCGCCGAGCTTCCGCACATGCTGTTCAAGAACCCCCTTAACGAGGTTTCGGAGGTTATCAACGCTCTAAATTGGTTAAAAACGGAAACTCAGAGAAGGTATATGGTTTTCCGCGATTACAGGTGCAGGGATATAAAGGAATACAACGCGAAAGTCCCTCCCGAACAAAAGCTTCCGAGAATAGTCATAATTATCGACGAAGCCAGCGAGCTTATGACTCACCCGACGGGTAAAAAAGTCATGGAAGCCACCCTCTCCACTCTCGCGCGCGTGGCGCGTGCCGCCGGCGTGCACATGCTTTTCGCCACGCAGACTCCCTCCAAAGAGGTCATTACGAGCGAAATTCAGAACAATATGACGACGAAAATCGCCTTCGCCGTAAGCGACTACGTACAAAGTCAGGTTATTTTCAAATCTCCGGAGGCGGCTAAGCTCCTCGGTAAAGGGGATATGATGATAAAAAAACCTACCGGTATGCTCAGAGCTCAGTGCGCCCTCGTAACGACTCCCGAAATAGACGCTATCGTCGATTTTATAAAACAAAACAACACCGTTGAGTTCGACGACGACGCCATAGACAGAATTTTACACGGCAGCAAAGAGGAAGCTCCTTCCTCCGCCCCCGTAGAAAAAAAGGAGGTAAAGCCCGTTCCCGCCCTGCTCGAAAAGAAAAATTTCGACGAGGATTCGGGTTTTCAGGAGCTTGTGAAGGAAGCTTTGCACATCTTCGTTTCTTCGGGCAAGGTTTCCGCAACCTATATCCAAAGACGTTTTTCCAAAGGCTACAACACGATAGCCAACGTTATGGATTATCTCGAAGACAAGGGCTACGTTTCCGCTCCGATAAACAACAAAAGGACTCTTCTTATTACGAAAGAAAAGTTTTTCGAGCTCTATCCCGAATATGCGGAAGAGGAAGAATAGAGGTTTTTTATGAAAGTAGGTATGATTTCTTTGGGGTGTGATAAAAACAGAGTCGACAGCGAAAAAATGTTGGCTTTGCTCGCCTCCGCAGGCTTTGAAATAACCGACGACGCGTCGGAAGCGGAAGCCGTAATAATAAATACGTGCGCCTTTATCGAAAGCGCGAAAAGGGAAGCCATCGACAATATTCTTTCCGCCGCAAAGCTCAAGGACGGCAAGCTGAAATACCTCGTCGTCACCGGTTGTTTTGCGCAACGGTACGGAAAAATCGCGGACTTTCCCGAAGTAGACCTGTTCCTCGACATATCGGAAGAGAAAAACATAGTCCGCCACCTTAACGAGCTCAGCCGCGAAAACGCGCCTATAGTCTGCGCGGACGCGGGCAGAATACTTACCACGCCCGCCCACTATGCGTATTTGAAAATAGCCGACGGCTGCAACAACCGCTGCACCTACTGCGCCATTCCGTACATACGGGGAAATTACGTATCCGCCCCCATAGAGGAATTGATAAAAGAGGCGCAAAGGCTTTGCGACGAAGGAGTTAAAGAGCTTATTCTCGTGGCGCAGGACACGACTAATTACGGCGCAGACATTTACGGCAAGCCTTCTTTGGTCCGTCTCCTGAAAGAGCTTGTAAAAATCGATTTCTGGAAAATACGTATCCTTTACGCATATCCCGAGCTTATCGACGACGAGCTTCTCGACTTCATAGCGCAAAACGACAGGATGGCAAAATATCTCGATATCCCGATGCAACACGCCGATCCCGCCGTTCTGAAAAAGATGAACCGCCGAGGCAGCGCCGATTTATCCGGTCTCGTTTCCCGTATACGCAATAAAGTCCCGTCGATAACGATACGAAGCACGTTTATATGCGGTTTTCCCTACGAAACGGAAGCCGAACACGAGGTTTTGCTCGATTTCTTGCGCGACGGCGTAGATTTCGGCGGATTTTTCGCCTATTCGCCCGAGGAGGGCACTCCCGCATACGAATGGAAAAACCGCGCAAACAAACGCACGGTATCCCGTTGGGTAAAGGAGTGTCAAGCCGTTCAAACTCAAAAAACGCTTGCCTCGCAACGGCGTTTCGAGGGAAAGACTATAGAGGTTCTTTACGAGGGCATCGATTACGCAAAACAGTCCTTTTTCGGCAGAAGCGAGCACAACGCTCCCGAAGTCGATACGAAAATATATTTTACCGCAGATTTCCCCCTCGACGTGGGCAAGGTATATAATGTGCGAATAGACGAAGCGTCGTTCGATTTGTTCGGCGTCGCCGTAAAGGAGTGAAAATGAGAGAAGTAATAAAGCTGTTCTGCAAAGAAGAGGAAGCGTACGACCTTATTTACGGAATAAATCCCGATTTGCCCCCCTTCGCGGTGACCGCCGACTGTCTGGACGTACGGGTGGAATTTCCCGAAATAAGCGAATCGGATTTTCTCGACCTCGTAGACGGCTTGAGCGATTGTCTTTATTGCGACGAGGACTTGTCGCCCGAAGAAAATTTTCTCCGCTTTCTTATATCCAACAAAATCGTCATCGCGACGGCGGAGAGCTGCACGGGCGGTATGCTCGCTTCTTCGATAATAAACGTAGGGGGCGCGAGCGAGGCGTTTTTCGAAGGTCTGATAACCTATAGCAACGCTTCAAAAATCGACAGGCTCGGCGTTTCTTCCGAGACTCTCGCCGAATACGGAGCGGTTTCGGAACAAACGGCAAAAGAAATGGCGGTCGGTCTTATAGGGGAAAACGTTGATTTCGCAATATCCACTACCGGGATAGCGGGAC
>JBJFAO010000251.1:0-5609 GCA_051887955.1 Christensenellales bacterium | reverse complement strand
CTGTATTTTCAGAAATATTTCCCTCGGTTCCTCTAAATTTGCGTATTATACAGGTTTATTAGATTGGTTTATCAATATGTCGGTTGCTATAGATACAAAAATAGCCATGTATCACACATTTTTTAATTTAAGCACAATACTGTTTTTTATCCCCGTATTCTATAATAAATCATCCGGAAACGGAAAAGAAAAACCGACTTATCGTCGGTTTCGCAAACTCATTTTATAAGTAATTTTTTTATTCTATCCATTGCTTTCCGCGTATTCTCTTCCGTATTGAATGCGGTCAGCCTGAAATACCCTTCTCCGCACTCTCCGAATCCGCTTCCGGGAGTACCCGCCACTTGCGCCTCTTTCAAAAGCAGATCAAAAAATTCCCATGAAGTCATATTGTCGGGACATTTCAGCCATATATAAGGAGAATTAACCCCTCCGGTAAAATAAATACCGCATTCTTTAAGCGCCGAAGAAATGATTTTCGCATTGTTCTTATAAATTTCCAAAGTCTTTTTGATTGCCGTCATTCCTTCATTTCCGAATACTCCCTCCGCGCCTCTCTGTACTACGTAGCTTACTCCGTTAAACTTAGTAGTTTGTCTGCGCAGCCACATTTTATTGAGACTCATGCCATCCCTCATAAGAGACGAAGGCACAACCGTATAACCGCATCTCGTACCGGTAAATCCGGCGGTTTTCGACAAAGAACAAAATTCTATAGCACAGTTTTTTGCTCCTTCTATTTCAAATATACTTCTCGGCAAATCTTCCGAAACAAAGCTCTCGTATGCCGCGTCGAACAAAATTATGCCGTCCCTTTCCAAAGCAAAATCCACCCAAATTTTTAATTGCTCGTAGTTATACGTCGCGCCGGTGGGATTGTTCGGAGAACATAAATAAAATATATCTCCTTCCGTATTTTTATCCGGCAAAGGCAAAAAACCGTTGTCCTTATTGCCGCGCAGATATACTATCTTTCGTCCGAGCATTACGTTAGTATCGACGTAGACAGGATATACGGGGTCGGGAACACATATTACGTTATCGTTGGAAAACAAATCCGTTATATTGGCAATATCGCTCTTTGCTCCGTCCGATATAAAAATTTCGTCCGAGTCCAAATCCACTCCTATACTGTTTTTATAATACGCCGCTATTTTGTCCTTCAAAAAGCCGTATCCCTGTTCCGGTCCGTATCCGTGAAACGTCTCTTTAACCCCCATTTCCGCAGAGGCGAAAATTAGTTTGTCTACCACAGGCTTTACCAAAGGTTGCGTTACGTCTCCTATTCCCATTCTTATTACGTCTGCCGAAGGGTTTTCCGCGAGATAGGCGTTTATCTTCTTTGCGACGTCTGAAAAAAGATAACTTTCTTTTATATTCGCATAATTCTTATTTATCTTAGCCATTATATTTCTATTTCTCCTTCGAAATTTTTTTCAACGGTACCGTTAATATAGTAATTTCCGTTTTTACAACCGCATATAATATTGCCTCCGGGCAGATGAACAATCGCGCTGTTGCCGACAAAGCCTAAATTCCGACAAACATAATATGCCGCGGTAGCGCCTGTCCCGCACGCCATAGTCTCGCCGCTGCCGCGCTCGTAAACTCTGACTGTGATAACGTCGCCGCAAATCCTCTTTAACGCAAATTCCACGTTGACGCCGCCGGGAAAACAATCGCTGTCGTTGATAAATTTCCCTACGGACGATAAATCATCCGGAAATTCGTCCACCAACAGAACAAAATGCGGATTCCCTACGGAAACGCAATATCCTTCGTATTCGGTTTCTTTGTACACGACCTTTTCAGTCCGTGGGAAACCGTTAACTTCGCCCAAATCGGCGGTTGCGCATACTACTTTCCCGTCTATTGCTCTGACAAAAACGGTTTTTATCCCCGACGCGGTTTTTACCGTAAATCGTTCTTTTTTGATACCGAGATTTTCATACGCATACTTTCCTGTGCACCGCAACGCGTTTCCGCACATAAGACCTTCGCTACCGTCGGCATTATATATCCGCATAGCTACGTCCGCTTCTTCGCAAAAATCGATAAGAACTATTCCGTCTCCACCTACCGAACCGTGCTCGTCGGTAAGCATTTTTGCCAAACCGGACGGATCCGTAATCTTCTCAACGTGAGCGTTGATAAAAATATAATCGTTGCGCAACCCGTTCATTTTTGTGAATTTCATAAAGTCCTCCACAAAAATATATATAGATTATCGCGCGGTTATTCTATAATTTATCTTTTATAGACTATTCTTCCGCAGTGGGGACACTCGGCTATATCGCCTTTTTCCACCAATTTTTTATTTACTTCAATGGAAATATCCATGCCGCACGCTCCGCAACACCCCTCGTTATATACTACTATAGCGGGCATCTTTTTCCCTTTACGCAGCTCGATATATTTTTCATAAAGACTTTTATCCAATTGCGGCGCTATAGACTTTAGCTGTATGAGAGCAGGCTTGATTTTTTCAACCATTTCCGCTTTTTTCTTTTCAAGTATAGCGCTAATATGCATATAATCGGTATTCAGACTTTCCATAGCGTCGTTTATTCTCTTGTTTTCAGCGGCGATTTCCTCTTCTCTTTTGATTGCCTTAGAAAGCTCTTTATTAATTTCCGTTATCTTGCTTTCAAATTCGTTGAATCTCTTTTCTGCTTTCAAGAGTTCTTCTTCGCTCGATAAAGAATCGACGTCGAAATTTTCCCACTCGTCGGCAGACAATTCGCCGAGCTTTTCCGTAAGCTTGTTGATAACTAACAAAGTGTTGTCCAACTCTTTGGCAAGATTTGCCAACGCTACCTTCTTTTCCTCGAAGGTTTTTTTACAACGGAAGAGGAGTTCTCTCTCTTTTGACTGGTTAAATTCTCTTTCCTGTCTGTATACGCCCATGTCGATTTTCTGATATTCGAGTATTTTAGTTAATTCCATATTTCACCTCTCCTGTTATATGAGCTACCTATCGATTCCGCAGAAAATACAGGCAAATCCGGCAGCTTATTGTTTATTACGTTTTTAATCAGCTGCATAAAAAACGCTTCGCTTTCATAATGTCCGACTTGTATTATAGCATAGTCGAGGTCTTTTGCCAACCTGGTTACGTTATATTTTACCTCGGAAGTAACAAAAACGTCGGCCCCTTCTTTATAAGTAAGCCACATTTCTTCTTCATTCCCCCCGGCACCGTTTATTACAGCCGCTTTTTCTATAGATTTATCCAGGTTTCCGACCGTTATTATATTATCATCGGAAAAAATCTCCGATACGCGTTTTGCAAATTTGCGCAAATCGGTTCTTTCCGTAATCCCTACGCGAGCCGATTGGCTGTCTATCGCGTAAATATTTTTCAATCCGAGTTTTTGCGCTACGAAATCGTTTAAGCCGCCCACGGTAAAATCGACGTTCGTGTGCGCCGAATACAAGACGATATCGTTCTTCGCGCATTCGATAAGAACGCGATTTAACGGAATATCACAGTTCAAAGCCCTTAAAGGCTTCCATATCGACGGATGATGTTCGATTATAAGATTGCATTTTTTGCGTACTGCCTCCATAACGACGTCGATATTTGTATCTACAGTTACAATAACTCCCGTTATTTCTGCGTTTGCGTTGCCAATTTTCAAACCGGAATTATCATATTCTGCCGCTAAATTAAGAGGCGCGAATTCTTCTATAATTTTTATTACGTCCTCGATTCTAACCATTTGCATATCTCCTTGTATTCTGCGCGCAATTCCGGTTGCAATCTGTCTAAAAGCGTTTTTTCATCGGACAAAATCTTTTCGATTTTTTCCTTTCTATACAACAATCTTTCTACGAATGCGTCGGTATGCGGATTGTCGGCGCCCAATATAATCTGCTCTCTGTCATATTGCGTTCCGCCGTTTTTGTCCGCGACTATTACCGCGTAAAACTTTCCGTCTTTTATAACGTAGTCTTTTATTATTTTATAGTTGTTTCTACATAAAAACTCTCTTAATATATGAGCGTCGTTATGCGGAATAAATATAAATCTGGTATCGACAGACGTTTTTTTAAGTATATTTACGATTTCGTTTCCGCCTATTCCGGCAATAACCGTAACGTCGGGAGTTTCCGGCAACGGTTCCAATCCGTCTCCTACAAAAAAACTCACCCTGTTTCCGAGTCCCCTCTCTTCTACCGACCTTTTTGCCTTCGACAAACTTTTTTCGCTTATATCAACGGCAAACGCCCTCATTACGTTTTTGTTTTCGAGGGCGTATATAACCAACTGTCCGTGATCGGTACCTATATCGGCTATGCTTTCGGCTTCTCCGATTTCTTCCGCTGCGCACAAAAGCCTATGGCTTAATTTGGATTTCACTTGTCCAAAAAGTCCTTTAACTTTTTGACCTTATTGGGGTGCTTTAATCTGCGCAATGCTTTCGCCTCTATTTGTCTTATTCTTTCTCTCGTTACGTTGAAAACCTTGCCCACCTCTTCCAGCGTGCGCGGTCTGTTATCCCTAAGTCCGTAACGGAGAATGAGCACCATGGCTTCACGCGGAGCAAGGGTACTCAAAATTTCCTCTACCTGCTCCTTGAGCATTTTACTTTCGGCTATGTCAATCTGTGAAGCGGCGGATTTATCTTCGATAAAATCTCCGAGATGACTGTCGTCTTCTTCGCCGATAGGCGTCTCCAACGATACGGGATCCTGCGCGATTTTCTGAATTTCAACCACTTTGCTTTCCGGTATTCCCATGGCCTCGGCTATTTCTGCCTGAGTAGGTTCTCTTCCCAATTTCTGCAAAAGGGTACGGCTGACTTTTGTAAGCTTATTTATGGTTTCTACCATATGAACGGGAATACGGATAGTTCTCGCCTGGTCGGCAAGCGAACGCGTAATCGCCTGTCTTATCCACCAGGTGGCATAAGTAGAAAACTTAAAACCCTTAGTGTAATCGAATTTATCAACGGCTTTCATCAACCCGAGATTGCCCTCCTGAATCAAATCCAAAAACTGCATTCCTCTTCCGACGTATCTTTTTGCGATGCTTACGACAAGTCGAAGATTGGCGTTTATAAGTTGTTTTTTAGCTTCTTCATCCCCTTCGGACATCCTCTTTGCAAGTTCCAATTCTTCAGAGGCGCTCAAAAGCGGAACGCGACCTATATCTTTCAAATACATTTTTACGGAGTCGTCTATGTTGACTTCGTTCATAATCTTTTGAAGCATCTGGTCGTTGACTTTTTCCACCTCGTCGTTGCTGGACACTTTAATTCCGTGCTCCTCTAAAGTGGAATAGACCGATTCCATTTCGCTTGCGTCAAGATTCAGTCTGTCCATTCTGTTGAGCAGTTCGTCTTCGGAAATGGTTTTTTTGTCCTTAAACGCCTCGATTATTTTTTCTAATTCCTGTTTCTTGCGTTCTTCTCTTTCTGCCATCTTATTCTCCTTAACGGTTTCTATTTAGGTTGTGCTTTGGTAAGTTGTTTTATTTCTTCTTTTATTCTTTGTTTCTCGTTGTCATCCGTTACATTATTTAATTCCGTAACCAAACGCTTCAATTCCTTATTTTTATAATTATTCTTGATTCTGTCTACGCATTGTCTGTAATACTGGGGTTG
>JBJFAO010000250.1:0-5663 GCA_051887955.1 Christensenellales bacterium | reverse complement strand
AGATGAAGAAGGGTATGTTCTCCATGATGAACTACTACCTCCCCCTCCAAGGTATCGCTTCCATGCACTGCTCGGCTAACACCGACATGAACGGCGAGAACACCGCGATTTTCTTCGGACTTTCCGGCACCGGCAAGACCACTCTTTCCACCGATCCGAAGCGTCTCCTTATCGGCGACGACGAACACGGCTGGGACGACAACGGAGTATTCAATTTCGAGGGAGGATGCTACGCTAAGGTAATCAATCTCGATAAGGATTCCGAACCGGATATCTACAACGCAATCAGACGCAACGCGCTTTTGGAGAACGTGACTCTCGACGAGAACGGAAAAATAGATTTCGCCGATAAGAGCGTAACGGAAAATACCCGCGTATCCTATCCTATCACGCATATAGAGAAGATAGTACGTCCCGTATCCTCCGCCCCCGCGGCAAAGAACGTCATTTTCCTTTCCGCCGACGCTTTCGGAGTTCTGCCTCCCGTATCCATACTTACTCCCGAGCAGACTCAGTACTATTTCCTCTCCGGTTTTACCGCAAAGCTTGCCGGTACCGAGCGCGGAATAACCGAGCCCACTCCTACTTTCTCGGCTTGCTTCGGACAGGCGTTTTTGGAGCTGCATCCGACCAAATATGCGGAAGAACTCGTCAAAAAGATGGAAAAGAGCGGAGCGAAGGCATATCTCGTCAACACCGGCTGGAACGGCACGGGAAAACGTATTTCCATTAAGGACACCCGCGGAATAATCGACGCTATACTTAGCGGCGCGATAAACGAAGCTCCCACCAAGAAAATACCGTATTTCGATTTTGAAGTGCCCACCGCTCTTCCCGGAGTCGATTCCGGTATCCTCGATCCGAGAGACACCTACGCGGACGCTTCCGTTTGGGAAAACAAGGCGCGCGATCTTGCGGGCAGATTCGTCAAAAACTTTGAAAAGTATACCACGAACGAAGCCGGCAAAAATCTCGTTAAGGCAGGTCCGACTCTGTAAAGATAGCTTTATAAATGCAAACGGCCCGACGTTCGTCGGGTCGTTTTTGCTAAACTGATATTATCTTAATCTATTAAACCCAGCTTCCTTTTCTTTCGATATAATTTACCTCGATTACAATATTACGGACATATAATTCAGGATAAGATATTCCAAACGCGTCCTCAAATAGATATAAGCGGAGAACAGGATCGTCATCGTTGCCGACGAATACTCGCGATAAGGCTGTGCTATCAATGGTATATGTCACGTACTCTGGCGTCGACGTTGGAATTTTGGCGGTTAACAAAACATCTAATTCGTTTGCTCCCGTCAATTGAACAGTTGAAAAAATTCCGGAAGTGCCTACACAGGTAGCTTCAAATTTTAATGTAAAAGTACATTCAATATCGTAGTTCTTTTTAAGATAAATAATTTGTTCTGTTTCATCTTCAGTAAAATCTATTTTTAGTAATTTTCCCTTGGAATAAATGCTACCTTCATATTGCTGGTTCAAAGGAGTGGAATAACTAAAACTTTTTTCGGTATCGTTTAGAGCAAACCATCTTGCCGTCAGATGCATATCGGTATCGGGATATACATTTTGATCGATCAGATCGTAGCCATTGTACCATTTGTCAAAAGTATATCCGTCACGTTTTGGAGTAGGGAGAGACATCGGTTCGCCTGCGTTTCCTATAAAAATCGAACGCTCTAATTGTTCTCCTCCGTTCACATTGAGATTGATAGTGACGGTTTTTGTTGATATTTGTTCGTCTTTTTTGTTATCGTTACTGCCGGTTTGTGTTTCGTAGACAGAACAGCCGTTTAACAAGATAAGACTTGTGACGAGCATCAGAGTAAGTGCAATCAATTTTCTTTTCATAATAGTATCTCCTTTTTTGTTTATAGTATTTATTTCAGACGTCCGCCGCATTTCGGGCAGACTGTCCGAATGTTGTTGCTGCCGCAGCGAGTACAACAACCGGAAGAGCCTATGCCGGTGAAAGCGACATAGTTTTTACTTCCGCAAGAAGAACAGATCCAATCGGGACTCAGACCATAATTTTTTGAGCTTGACCAGTCGCAACAGGTACACCTTATGCCGGAAGTATCTAAATCAAAGGTGTCAGCAAAAAAAGAAACAATTTTATTTTTTGCTCGACCGCTCAAAGACCCCTTATGGGTATAGTAATATGTTTCGCTATTCTTCTTCTGGTTGTATTTTTTTTCAGTGATACCTTTATTTATTGCTTTTTTGACTTCTTTGTTGAGAGACGGACCTTTAAGCTCATAAGCTTCATTGTTATATTGATAACGGTTGTTTGCGATTTTTGTTCCGTACTTTATAAGCTGTCGTTCTTTTTTTAAGAAAGATTTTCGCTGTTCGGCAATTTCTCGTGAGTTTTTCCGGTTTTGTTTAGAAGCAAGAGCAGGAACAAAACAATAAAAATACACTTTTATTATCCAAGGTATAAAAATACCTCCCAAAATATAGAGTATCCCGTTAATCATACCTGATGTTAGGAAACTAAATCCGATATACTTTAAAGAAAATGGTAAGATTACGCCAAATATATTTAACACATCAAAGACAATAAGCAAAAGTCCGTAGATTGCAAGAATAATCATTAATAGATGAAATATTGAAACGACGTAGTGCAATACCCAAGAAAATTTGTTCGGCGGGATTGAGGCATCTTCTACGCGGATACCAAAGTCAATTGCTTTTTTTGAATACTCGGCATATTCTTTTTTTAATTCATCGACTAAATTTTTGTTTTCTTTCATTTTATCCTCCTTGTAAATTTGTTTTTCATAAAGCACAGATTTATATAGGAGAACAAATAAAAGATTATTTTGTACTCAATAAAAAAGTGCGCCGACCGAAGTCGACGCACTCAAACGCAGACTCCGATAGTCGCCAAACTAACTTTACGTGAAAGGGTGTAACCACAATAACATAAAAGGGAATCTGCATTTTGACAAATTCAATAATGTTATTGTGGCAAAAAAAAGTGTTAATATTCCTCAATAAAAGAGAAATGCACCCGTATCCCACGAATATTAAGTTAGTTTGGCAATGTAAGTATAAAACATAAATACTATTTTGTCAATGGGTGGAATAATAAAAGGAATTTATATAATTCAATAATAAAACCTAATACTTATAACTATATTATTAAATGCAATACGCAAAAAAAATAGCTGTAACGATTGCTTTATAAATGCAAACGGCCCGACGTTCGTCGGGTCGTTTTTACGTTAAACGGGAAGTCCGATTATTGTTGCGCGGGTTGCGGTACGATTATGCAAGGGGGCGTTATTATCGGCGGTTGTCCGCAAGCGGAAGTGATTTCCGCCACGAGCATCGATATGCGCGCGCAAAGCGGGTTGACGAGATTTTTGGAATTGTTTACGACTTCTTCCGCCACGTCGAAAGTTTTCCAATCCACGAGGAAATAAGCGTCGTCTTTGAGAGTAAGAATAGTTCCGAACGCAACCGACGCCTCGAAAAGTCCGGCGGGATTAAAGGATATTTTTCTGGTGAGGACGAGTTTTATGTGTTTGTTGTCTATAAACGTAGCGTCCAGATTGTCGCTTACTTTCATAACGCTGCCGCGAGCGTTGGCGACGAGCTCCAGCAGGCGGTATTCGACGTTATGCAAAAAAGTCTGTTGTTTTGGTTCTATATATTGATTCAAGTCCATTTTTTACCTCTGTAAATCGGATTTTTTATTTTTCGAAGCAAAGTTTTTTGAGAGCTTCGTAATAGATTTGCGACATTTTATAAAAGTCTTCCAGATCCATATATTCGTCGGCGCAGTGCATGCCGGAATTTTCGCCGGGGAAGCAGGGCCCGAAGGCTACGCCGAGAGGAAGTATACGGGCGTACGTTCCTCCTCCTATGCACACGGGTTCGGCGTTTTGTCCCGTAACTTTGTTGTACGCGGCAAGCAGGCTTTTTACGAGGGGGTTGTCTTTTGCTACGTATAAAGGCAGATGGAAAAAGCCTTGCTCGACTTCCATATCGGGCAATTCTTTTTTTAGAGTTTCCGTTATTACGTCCTTACAAAAGCTTATCGGGTGTCTTATATCGAGCTCGAAGACGATTTCTTTGTTTTCCGTACGGGCGCAACCGAGATTTAAGGTGAGCGAGCCGCTTACTGCGTCGTTTAATTTAAGATTGGCTCCCGAACCGTCGTAGGAGCGGAGCTTTTCACTGAGAGTACGGAATTTTTCGTCCACGGGAGAGATCTTTTTAAGGAGCTTTATTATCGCGTTGTCTCCGGCTTCGGGGTGACTTCCGTGAGCGGATACTCCGTCGGCGGAAACGACGACGCGCTTTCCTTCGTGGCGGTATTCGACGCCGTTTTTTTCGAGTATATCCAAAATTCTGCCGCTTTTTTCAAAAACGACTTCAGCATAATTGGGCACCATATTCGCCCGTTCGCCCCCTCTGAAGCTTTCCGTCTCGGGAGGGAGGTGGAATTTTATCGTGTGATAAACTATGCCTTTTTCGCAGTTTATGACGGGGAAATCGCCGTCCGGCGAAAATCCCATATCGGGCATTCGTTCGTTTTCGGAGTACTTGTCCATACATTTCCAACCGCTCTCTTCGTCGCAGCCGAGTATAAAACGCAGTTTTTTAGTAGGCTTGAAGCCTTCCTCCAAAAGGCGCACCGCGGCAAAGAAGCAAGCGGCGAACGGACCTTTGTCGTCCAAGGCTCCTCTTCCGTAAATCCTGCCGTCCTTCTCAGTCGCGCCGTAAGGATCGAAGTGCCAGCCGTCGCCTTCGGGAACGACGTCGAGATGGCAAAGTATACCGAACAAATCTCCTTCGCCGATTTCGCCGTATCCGTAATAGTTGTCGCCGTTTTTAACGGAAAAACCGTATTTTTCCATTTCGGCAAGAGCAAATTTAAGGCAATCAGCCACCCCTTTTCCGAAGGGCGCGCCTTCCGAAGCGGCACTTTCGGCGCTGTTGAAGGATATGAGCTTTTTCATAAATTCTTTTGCAGTCGAATTATAATCCATATTTATCTCCGTTTGATTTTATAAAACCTATAAATATTATACACTAAAACGTAAAAGTGTGATACAATTATTATCGACTTAAAAAATTTACGGAGAAAAATATGAAAGTACGCACACGTTTCGCACCCAGCCCGACAGGCTTTATGCACATAGGGAATTTAAGGACGGCTCTTTACGCCTATTTGTTTGCCAAACACAACGGCGGAGATTTTATTCTGAGAATAGAAGATACCGATTCGGCAAGATACGTCGAAGGCGCCGTAGACCTTATTTATTCGACGCTGAAAAAAGCGGGAATAGAGCACGACGAAGGTCCGGATAAGGACGGAGGGAAAGGACCTTACGTTCAGAGCGAACGAAAAAGCATATACAAAAAATATGCCGAACTTTTGGTGGAGAGAGGAGGAGCGTACTATTGTTTCTGCAATAAGGAAAGGCTCGAATCTCTCAAGGACGAAAACGGCGTATGCCGCTATGACAAGCATTGTCTTTCCCTTTCCAAAGAGGAAATAAAGGCGAGGATAGAAGCCGGCGAGCCGTACGTTATTCGTCAGAATATTCCCACCGAGGGCGTGAGCGCGTATCACGATATGGTTTACGGTGAAATCACCGTTCCGAACGCCAATATGGAGGACGGAATTTTATTAA
>JBJFAO010000249.1:0-5726 GCA_051887955.1 Christensenellales bacterium | reverse complement strand
GTAATTTCGTCGGCTTCGGGCTGATATATTTTTTCAACCCGTCCGCCTTTCAGAATATCGTTTAGCTCGTTTGCGAGCGCGTTAAGTAGAATTACATCGTTAGGCATAGTATTATTATAACAAACAACCTTTTATTTACAAGCAATTATTTGACTTTTTATTCTCAATAAAGGATAATACTATATTATGACGAAAATAACGGGTGTGGATAAGAAGAGTCCGTTGTACGGTTGCTTACGCGTCGGGGATGAAATAATACGCATAAATGGTAGGCGTTTTTGTGACCTTCTCGATTATGCGTATGCGGATTCTTTCGACGCAGGAAGCGTTGTCGTGAACCGAGAGGGCGTAGAGATGTCGTTTCCTTACGAAAAAAACCAGTCCGAAACGCTCGGACTTACGTTTGACGAAAGCGCTGAAATTACCCCTAAGGAATGCAAGAATAACTGTATTTTTTGCTTTGTCAGACAGCTACCGGACAATCTTCGTTCCACTTTATACGTTAAGGACGACGATTACAGGCTTTCGTTTATAAGCGGTTCGTACATTACGTGTACCAATCTTAATAAAGAGGATATCGAAAGGATAGTCGATTACAAACTGTCTCCTTTATACGTATCGGTACACGCCACCGATGAAGAGATAAGAAAATTTATGCTCGGTGTCAAACGCGCTCCGGAGCAGATGCCCGTTATTAAACGCTTTATAGACGCGGGGATAACCGTACATACCCAGATAGTTCTTGTAGGCGGAATTAACGACGGCAAGGTGCTCGAAAAGTCTCTGAAAGACCTCTATGACGTAGGCGTGGCTACTGTAGCGGTGGTTCCCGTGGGGCTTACGGGATATCGTACGGGATTATACGATATACGTCCTCTTACGAAAGAGGAGGCGCAACACGCTATTGATATTACCGAGGAGTTTTACAAAGTTCACGAGGGCTTTTGCTATTGTGCAGACGAGATGTATCAGAAAGCGGAGAGGGAGGTACCGTCGCCTGAATACTACGGCAATTACGATCAGATAGAAAACGGCGTAGGTCTGATAGCCAAATTTATCGACGAGCTTTCATGTTCGTTAAAAAACGCCCGTCGTCCGTTAAGGAAGCGTAGGATAGCCGTAATTACCGGCGTAAGCGGCGAAAGCGTAATGAATAAGGCTAAATCGATGGTAGAGAAAAGGTTTAGCAACGTTATAGTCAACGTATATCCTGTCATAAACCGATTTTTCGGAGAGACGGTAACCGTTACCGGATTGGTAACCGCTACCGACATAATACGATGTTACGGCGACAGAGTTTTCGACGAGGACTACGTTATGCTGCCGTCGGTTATGCTCAAAGAGTTCGGAGACGTATTCTTGGACGACGTTTCAGTAGCGGAATTGAGTAAAAAATTGGGTAAAAAAATAGTCGTATCCCATCCTGACGGAGAAGGCTTTCTGCAAGGGATACTTCACGGAGATAAGAAATGATAAAACCTTTGGTAGCTATAGTCGGCAGACCTAACGTCGGTAAAAGCACGTTTTTTAATCGACTTGCAGGCAAAAGAATAAGCATCGTAGAGGATATGCCCGGCGTTACGCGCGACCGAATCTATGCCGACGCCGAATGGTGCGGATATTCGTTTACTATGGTCGATACGGGCGGAATAGAAATCCATTCCGAGGACAAAATGTGGAAGCATATCAAGGCGCAGGCGGAGCTTGCGGTAGAGCTTGCCGACGTTATTTTGTTTTTCGTAGACGGAAAAACGGGGATTATGCCCGACGATTACGACGTGGCGGACTATCTCAGAACCAGTAAAAAACCCGTAGTATTGGCGGTGAATAAAATCGATAACAACAATTACGATACGGTATACGATTTTTATGCGCTCGGTTTGGGAGAGCCGATACCCGTTTCCAGTGAGCAAGGCTTGAATTTGGGAGACCTTCTTGACGAAATAGTTAAGTTCTTCCCTGAAAGAACCGAGTCTGAGGCGGAAGAGGAGGCGTTAAAGATTGCCGTTGTCGGCAAGCCGAACGCAGGAAAAAGCTCGCTTGTCAACAGAATTTTGGGATTTAACAGAGTGATAGTCAGCGACGTCGCGGGAACGACGAGAGACGCCATCGACACGCCGTTTACGGCGGACGGAAAAAATTATCGTATAATCGATACCGCAGGAATACGCCGAAAAAACAAGGTGGAAGAGGACGTTGAATATTACAGTGTGGTAAGAAGTATCGACGCAATGAGAAGAGCCGACGTAGTCGCCGTCGTTATTGACGCCGCCGAGCCTTTGAGCGAGCAGGACATAAAAATTTGCGGTCTTGTCCACGAAAGTCAGAAGCCGAGCGTCATAATAATGAACAAATGGGACGCTGTGGAAAAAGACTCGTTTACCATAAACGAATTCAATAAAAAGCTGGACGAAGAATTGAAATTCATGAGCTATTATAAGCCGATATATATCAGCGCGCTTACTGGGAAAAGAACCAATCTTGTTCTCGACGCGCTCAACGAAGCTTACGCTCACGCTTCGATGAGGGTTCCTACGGGCATATTAAACGACGTGCTTAACGACGCTATGGCTGTAAACGAACCTCCCAATATAAACGGTAAAAAATTGCGCGTTTATTATTCCACGCAGGCGACGACCAATCCGCCTACGTTCGTTTTATTCGTTAACGACGAAAAAATTATGCATTTTTCGTATAAAAGATATCTGGAAAACGCTTTGAGAAAAGCCTTTGATTTTTCAGGGACACCGATAAGGTTGCGCGTGCGCAATAAGGGAAAAGAGGAATAAACTAAAAGGAAAAGCCGATTATGAAAAACTTTGCCATTGACGTAAAATCGATTTATGACGCCGAAACGGCAAGATACGACGAATTCAAAAAGATGAATCTCTCGTTGGATCTTAGCCGGGGAAAACCGAGTGCCGAACAGTTGGCTCTCAGCGACGGACTTCTCACCGTATTAAAGGAAGGAAAGGACTGTATCGGTAGCGTGGATTACAGAAATTATGGGTGTTTGGACGGTATACCCGAAGCGAGAAAACTTTTTTCCGAAGTAATTGGTATAGAACAGGACGAAATAATGGTCCTCGGCAACAGCAGCCTCAACATTATGTACGACGTGTTGCAGAAAGCCATGCAATTCGGCGTTTTGGGGAATACTCCGTTCAATAAGCAAGGCAAAATAAAATGGCTTTGTCCGGTTCCCGGATACGACAGACATTTTTCCGTTACAGAAGCCTTCGGGATAGAAATGATAAACATACCTATGACGGAAAAAGGTCCGGATATGGACGCGGTGGAAAGCTACGTTAATTTCGATCCGACGGTAAAGGGGATATGGTGCGTGCCCAAATACAGCAATCCGCAGGGGATAGTTTACGACGACGAAACGGTAAAAAGATTTTCCGCGCTCAAACCTGCCGCGCCCGATTTCAGAATATATTGGGACAACGCATATATGGTGCACGCCTTTAAGGAGGACGTCCCGGTAATAAATCTTCTTAACGAAGCTAAGGCGAACGGTAACGGAGATATAGTATACATGTTCGGCTCTACTTCAAAAATAACTTATGCCGGCGGCGGAATAGCGTTTTTTGCTGCGAGCAAAAACAATCTCGACGATATACGCAGGCGTATGGGAATACAGACTATTTGTTTTGACAAAATAAATCAGCTCGCTCACGTCATGTTTTTCGGGAATGCGGAAAATATACATAAGCATATGAAAAAGCACGCGGATTTGCTTCGTCCGAAATTTGAAACGGTTATGGAAATTCTTACGGACGAGCTTTCGGAAATAGCCGAATGGCATAATCCGGTAGGTGGGTATTTCGTAAGCTGCGATTTACCCGACGGCACAGCCAAGAAGACGCTGCAGCTGGCAAAAGACGTCGGCGTTATATTTACTCCGGCAGGAAGCACTTTTCCTTATAAAAACGATCCGCGCGACCGCAACGTGCGCATAGCTCCGTCTTTTCCGCCCGTGGAAGAGTTGCGATTGGCTATGCAGGTATTTTGCTGCTGTGCAAAAATCGCTTATTGCGAAAAAAAATTGTGAAACGATATTTTTAGTATTACGGTTTTTTACAGGCGGACGTTATGTCCGCTTTTTAATTGCAAAATTTAGGTAATAACGGCGTATAACCGCACATAAAGTAAACTAAACAATACTTTTTTGGAGGCGTGTTATGATAGATTACGATATATACGACGATATTGCCGTCAGAACGGGGGGAGATATTTATCTCGGCGTCGTCGGTCCCGTCAGAACGGGAAAATCAACATTTATAAAGAAGTTTATGGAACTTCTCATACTCGATAAAATAGAAGACAAAAACAAACGTGCGAGGATGATTGACGAAATGCCGCAATCAGCCGACGGCAAAACCATTATGACCACCGAACCGAAATTCGTGCCGAACGAAGCCGTGAGGGTAACCTTCGACAAAATGAGCGCGAACGTTCGTCTTATAGATTGCGTAGGGTACCTTATAGACGAAGCCATAGGGCATAAAGAAGGTAAAAAGCCGCGTTTGGTAAAAACGCCCTGGTCTGAAAGCGGGATGCCTTTTCAGGAAGCGGCGGAACTCGGTACGGATAAGGTAATAAAAGAGCATTCCACCGTGGGTATTCTTGTGACTACGGACGGAACCATTACCGGAATAGGAAGAAGTAAATACGCGCCGGGGGAGGAACGCGTAGTCAATGCGCTTAAAGAAGCCGGTAAGCCTTTCGTAATTGTCCTCAATACGAAAACTCCGACGGAAACGGATACCGTAAGGCTTAAGGAAAGCTTAGAGGAAAGATATTCGGTTCCGGTAATAATATGCGACGTACTCAATATGGACAAGGAAAAAATAAGCGAAATAATGCAGACTGCTCTGTTTGAATTTCCGATTACGTCAATAAATCTTACTTTGCCGAAATGGATGCGTTCG
Organism: Christensenellales bacterium; assembly: GCA_051887955.1. GTDB lineage: Bacteria > Bacillota > Clostridia > Christensenellales > DTU072 > CAG-1782. The sequence continues at coordinate 789 of JBJFAO010000249.1, read as the reverse complement.
CTTTCTTACGACGAAAAGATAATATCTGAAATATCTCAGGCGTTTTACGATAAATGCAAGAGCGTCGTGCATATGCGCGATCACGTCGCGCTGGAAGACATATTCGCCGATTCCGAATACCTTGACAGAGAGGCGGAAACCGTTATAAATCCCGCTGACGGAACTATCAATATTACGTGCAAGGCAAAGGACGGCTTATATTTTAAGGTGTTGAGCAGCGAATGCAACAACAATATCGACGACGAGTATAAACTCCTCGCTTTCGTGAAGAAATTGAGCAAATCGTACGCAGATTACGAGGGTATAAGAAGAGCCATGGAGGACGTGCGGGAGGAAGGCTACGGCGTGGTAAATCCCAATCTTTCCGATATGGAGCTCGAAGAGCCGGAGCTTGTAAAAAGAGGCAATCAATACGGCGTCAAATTGAAAGCGAGCGCGCCCTCGTTCCATATAGTAAGGGTGGACGTTGAGACGGAAATAAGTCCTATTATCGGTAGCGAACAGCAGAGCGAGGATCTTGTAAAATACCTTTTGAGCGAATTCGAAACGGATAAGAACGGTATTTGGGAAACGAATATGTTCGGAAAAAGTCTTAACGATTTAGTCAAAGAAGATTTGAGTAACAAAGTGGCATGTATGCCCAACGACACCCGAAATAAGTTGCGCAAAACCATGTCGAGAATAGTCAACGAAGGAAAAGGGGGAGTTCTCTGTATACTTTTATAAACCAAGTCTAAAATAACCGTAAGAATATCCGTTTTATTGCAAAACGGGTATTTTTATGGTATC
>JBJFAO010000248.1:0-5744 GCA_051887955.1 Christensenellales bacterium | reverse complement strand
AGGAGATAATTGTAAAGGTCCTTTTTATGGAGTGTCCCAAATGGGGTTCACTTCAGTTTTCGTTATCCTTTTTCTTTGTAAAAAAATCGGATTTTATTCCGCCGTATTTTGATTGTCGTACCATTCCAAAACGGCAGTCATGTTGTCTTCGCTTACATAATTTTTATCGTGAGTCAAAAGATGCAACGTTTCCTCCTCGTTTTCGGAGCGTTCTTTTTGCGCGGACAGCCCCTTCGTAAGCATATTTATCATAAGCTTAAAAAATCCGCGCAGCTTCGTTTTGTCAATACCGCCTCGCATAGTAAAAAGCGGCATGCTTTCGGGCAAAGAATTAACCTTGCGAACGTCCGGTATAGCCGTGCCCGTATCGCAAAGACCAACCGCGCAAACGGCAGCAATCCTGAATTTTTTATTTGCTTTTTTATACCCTCTGACGTTGTTTGCAAAAAGCCAGCCGAGATATATTATTCGAGTCTCTTTATCAATTTCTTTTACTGCGTCTTTCAAAGAAAACACCGGCAAGCCCGTTTTTTTGCCAAGCATTCTCGCATATTCCGCGGTATGTCCCGTATTGGACGTGTAAACAATAGCCTTCACGTTAGTTAATTCCTCTTAATATAATTTTCTTCTTTTACTTTCCGTATTTACTATATTAAAATTCACTGATTGCCGATAAGAGTACAATCGCCGCTCTTTCGTCGTCGAGCAAAGTAACCGACTGTATGCCGTTAACGGTAGACAGCGAGGAAATAACGGTTTTTATATTTTCCGCGGTCAACTCGCCTTCGAACCGTATCGACAGCACGGTAGTAGCGAGCACGCCGTAGCTGTTTATAATATTTTCCAGCTCTTCCGCCGTCCTTACCGTAAGCGAGCAACCGTTTATCGAGCCATCGTAATACACGACGCTATCGTCGCAAACGGAATTTTTGCCGTACTCCGTCACGCTCCGCCACATATTTTTGTAATCGTCGTCGGATAGCATAAAATATCCGTAGTCGGGATACCCCGCGCTTGCTCCGTCCTGTCTGAACGCGCCGTTGGTACAGTCGACGACGTAATATTTTCCGTCTATACACACCTTATTCCAGGCGTGCGCGGCTCCGTCGGTTTTTCCCGTTATTCTTTCGCAACGTATGCCCTCTATCGCGCAGAGCAAAACGTACGCCTTGCTTATTCCGTCGCATACGGCGAGACCGTAATCGAATACCCCTTCGAGCTTATAGCCCGCGCCTTCGTAATAAGAGGCGTCTCCGTTATTTGCCAGAGCGGCGAGCTCCGAATCGTATTTTACGTTTATTGTCAGATAATCGAAGAACGCGAGGGCTTTTTCATAATCGCTCATTCCTTCGCCGATAACGGAGTTTACCACGTTCAAAGCCTTGTTATACAGTATGCGTACGCCGTCGGAAGCGAAGCTCGGACGGAATCCGTTCGCTACGGCGAAAAAGAGCTGTTCGGAATTGCTTACGCTCTTAGGCTGCCTGTTGTCTATTTCGTGAACGTCCTTATTTCCGTACGGGCTGAGGGAATAATTTGCGGAAACTATACCGCTCTTTTCCGAGGGCACGGAAGGAGCGCTCCCGAAGATAGCCGACGTGACGGTAATTTCGTATCCGCCGTCGTTGGTTTTTGCGAACGAATAGCCGTAAACGCCCGCCGTACAATAAACGTTCTGCGCGCCGACCATGGCTCCGTATATCCCGATATATTCTTCGTCCAATCCTTCGGGGATACCGCCGTCGTAATAGCTTCGCGCGTCGCCGAGATCGAAATCGGCGTATATATTAAAGCGGATTATTCCCGTCATAACGCCGTCTATGCTCTCGGTATGATAGCTTATTTCGTCTATATTGGAGGGAGTATAACCGGTAACGAACCGTAATAACCTGCCGAGCTCGTCCATATTGCGGAGATACCTCGTCGTCGTGCCGTCCACGGGCTTCAGATAAGAATATTTATCCTGCGCTATTTTTCCGTAATAATATTGTTCGTACCCCTCTATTGCCGGCATATTGTAATAATAGGGGTAGCTGAAAAGTCCTCCGTCTGCTTTTACGCGAACGCTGAATCTGTCGTTAAGTCCAGCTATTTCCGACGGAATGACAAAACAATTGTTGCCGAATCCGGCTCCGTTGTTTATTATCGTCACCTCGTCACCTTTCTTTATTTCGACGGTATAATCCTCTACGCCGAGAGGAGCGTCCCATGAAAGCATCGCTTTGTACTCTCCGTCGTAGATACCCGATATCACCACGTCTTTTACAAGCCTTTCGTTGACGGCGGAAAATTTCGTCTTTTCCTTCAACAAATCGTTATCGTGCGTCGCGTCGGCAATATTTGCGGCATAAACCTTAATAACGTCGGAGGTATACGAAAATTCCACTTCCGTTTCCTTGCCGTCCACCGTCTTTTTCACCGTGGCAACCGTTCCGTTCAACGTCGCGTTTGCGGTAAGAATATAGTATCCGGGAGCGTTTATCTGATAATTAAACGCTTCGCCCTCCGACGAATGTCCTATCGCGACGGAATCGCTTTCCGGCAAGCCGTTTTCGTCGCATCTGACTATAAAATAATTGTACGTTTCGGGCGGCGTGCCGTAATCGAGCAGAACGGGATTGATTACCAGCGTATCCCCGGCGACAAATCTCGTCACCGAAAAATCGAAATCTTTTGTCGTCGCGGTTCTGCCCTCCGAATCCACGCCCTTTGCCGTAAGGGTAAAATCGCCCTCAACGTTGAGACGCGCGGTAAAATTCCTGTCCGCGGCGAACGTAGTGCCCACGTAAACGCCGTCGAGAAGATCTTTTTTCTTTTTGAGATACCAGTTATACGCCACCACGGAGCTTTGCCCCTCCGTCAATACGAAAGTGGCTTCGTCGCCGTAGCGGTAGCTGTAAGAAAGATTGGTTTTCAGATTTTCATAATCCAAATCGAAGCCGTTAAACCGCCCGTATATCGTTATTAGCTCCGAGTATAACACCTGTTGTGCGTCGAAATTGGAATCGATTACCACTTTTATCCTGTAAGAGGTACGCGATTCGACGTTGGGCGTGTGCTCGTACTGCCTTGCCGCAAGTCCTATGTCGGTAACCCTCTTGCTGTCCACGTACCATTGTATCCTTATATCGGGATCGGAATGAGGATCGAGGGACATAAGATTGAAATTGATTGCCTTGAATTCTCCCAGAACCTGATTGTACTGCGGATTGCTGTCGCTTACTTCCAGCTTATACCGTCCCGCGTTATAGACCACTTCTACCGCGAGCCTGCCGGTAACGGTTTTGCCGGCCGAAGTAGTGCCTTCGCAAAGTATATAAGTATGTCCCGCCTTTATCGGCTGAACGAATCCCGTCGAAGTAACGGTAGCTATTTCCTCGTTGAGCGACCTGTACGAAACGGCTCTGCCGTCCTGCGCATGATAGGGCGAAAAAACGGGATTCGCCTGAAATCCCTCGCCGTTGTAGAGTACGGTGACCTTGTTGGGCGCAAAATCTATTTCTTTGACCGCCACGTATTCCACCACTACGTTTACCGTAACGTAGGCGCTTTTATTGGTGGTGGAGCTTATTTTTACCGGAATGACGACGCCCTCCGGCGTAGCCTGACCGGTTGCGGAAACGACGCCGTCGGAGCTCACTCTTACGTATTGCAGATACTCGCTGGGAACGTAATAATCGAGCTTCCTATTCGTGGCGTTTTCGGGTAAAATATTCACTTTGACGGCGTAAGTCGAGGTTTCTCCCGACGGACTCAAATAAACGTCTGCTTTTTCTACGGTGAGCCGTTCGACCTCAACGTAGTCGTCGGGACGTCCGAAAGTATCCGTACAAGCCGCGGCAAACAACAGCGCGACGGAAAGACAAATCGATAAAAGAATCGGACGCAACAATTTTTTCATATAAATAATATAATATTAAATTACCTTTTTGTCAATACCCTTTCCCTGCTGTGCAGGGAAATCGTCTCCTTCTAATAGGGACGCGCTCCGCACTCCCGTCAAAAAATCGCTTGTAAAAAAACGAACTTTATTATATACTGTTTTTTATGAAAAACTATTTGCCGTTTTCGGCGGAAAAAATATCGGAAAAGGTTCTCGACGACTATTCTCCGCTCGCTCTCAGTCAGGTGGGCGATTCCGTCCATACCCTGTTCCTTCGCACCCTGCTTATGCGGAAATACCCGTACAAAAATTCTCTCCTGCATAAAGAAGTCGCTCTCTACGCGTGCGCTCCTTCGCAGGCGGAAGACGCGAAAAAACTTCTGCCCCTTTTGACGGAGGAAGAAAAAAGAATTTTCAACAAGGGCAAAAACGGCAAAATAAATACCGTGCCGAAGCACGCCACGCTCTATCAATATCAGCTCGCTACCGCATTCGAAGCGGTATGCGGATACCTTTATCTGTCCGCCAACAGCGACAGACTTGCGGAGCTTTTTACCGCAATATACGCAGATAAGTTGCCTATAGATTAAAATTTAGTTGCCCAAAATCTCGTTTTTATAATTTGACAGGAGGATAGAATGCTTTTACAGGGAAGAAATGCCGTAACAGAAGCGTTGCGAAGCGACGTCACGGTGGAAAAGGTGCTCGTGCTTAAAGACGCGCCGAATATAAACTCGAAGCCGGTCGTCAATATGTGTCGGGACAAAAAGATACCCGTCCAATTCGTCGACAGATACGCTCTCGACAGGCTGTGTAAGGGAGGAGACCACAGGGGCTTCGTCGCCGTCACTACGGAATACAAATATTATCCGATAGAAGAACTCACCGCAAAAAAGGAAGGCAAAGACCGCCTGCTTATAATTTGCGACGGTATAGAGGATCCGCATAATCTCGGCGCGATAGTAAGAGTAGTCGATTGCGCGGGCGCGGACGGGATAGTCATCCCCGGCAGGCGTTGCTGCGGAGTTACCGACACGGTGGTAAAAGTTTCCAGCGGCGCCGCCAATCACGTCAAGATAGCCAAGGTGACCAACGTAAACGACGTAATCCGCGACCTTAAGGAAGACGGTTATACCGTATTTGCCGCCGATATGGACGGCGACAGCATTTATAAGACGAACTTAAAAGGCGACGTCGCCATAGTAGTCGGCGGAGAAGGAAACGGTATCCACGCCCTTACGAAAAAGCTGTGCGACGGAGTAATCAGCCTGCCTCAGAACGGCAAAGTCAACTCTTTGAACGCGTCGGTAGCCGCCGGCATCGCGCTTTACGAATGCGTAAGGCAAAGGAGTGATTTATAATTTTGGAAGCCTCGGAAAAAGAACTCGTCCTGAAAGCGCAAAAGGGAGATACGGAAAGCATGGAAGCTCTCATCGCCCGCTATATGTGGATAGCGAGAAGCAAGGCGAGAAAATATTTTCTTATCAGCGGAAGCTACGACGACCTGTTGCAGGAAGGTCTTATGGGAATATTCAAAGCCATAAGAGACTTCGATCCGGAAAAAAACGACAGCCTTTCCGCCTTTATAAGCATGTGCGTGGGCAGTCAGATAAAAGACGCCATACGCTCATCCTCCCGCACTAAGCACAAATACCTTAACGAAGCCGTCGCCATCGACAATCTCGACCGCAATCTGCCGTCGGAATTCGTCTACGATCCGGTGCATAATTTTATCGAACGCGAAGGAGTGGAGAGCTTTTATAAAATAATGGAAAAGCTCTTCAAGCCCTCTCAGCTTGCTATTCTGAAGTACTATTTCGAAGGCTACACCTATACGGAAATATCCAATCTGACCGGGATC
>JBJFAO010000247.1:0-5767 GCA_051887955.1 Christensenellales bacterium | reverse complement strand
GAGATTTTTCCGGTTCAATCGTTATTCTGGAGGTGTTGGAAAACACGGATAAAGAGCTGCCGCTTTATTCTTCCACGTGGAGAAAGGACGGTAAAAACACAGGAATAAGCAACGAGCTGACTCTCGTTATGGACAACACAAAGCCCAATCAACCGATGCCGGAAACCGACATAAGCAAAAACGTGTTCTACTCAAAATATTTCGGCACGAGCGGCAAGGCGTATTACACCGACGAGGCGTCTTACGTCACGGAAAAGCAGGAAACGAGCGTCGGAAGCGGAGTCTACAACGACGTAATCACGGGGGTGGATCTCAATAGCGGAGCGGTAAGACCTACGTTTACGGATAATTCGGTTTATATCGAGTCGGGCGGAACCGATTTGTACATTTATTGCCGCGCGATGAGAATAAACACGATACCCGTAATGGGAGAGAGCAGTAAAGGCTTCGATCCCAATACCGAGGGACAGCTTTATTGCAGAATTTACGCGGATACGGGATTTGCGGAGTATTCGTCGCTTATTCTCAGTCTCGTAAGTCAGGATTCGGGCGGCAATAAGGTATACAACCAAAGCGGTTTTTACAGTCTCGAATTCGTTACGGTGGACGAAGCCGGCAATTACAATTTTTGTCCGAGCAAGCAATATATGAAGGTGGACGTATCCGATTACACCTTCGAATGCAGACTTATTCTCGGTCTGGGCGCCGCGGCGGGCGACGTAATAAATATGTCGGACGCCACTCCTTACTTTGCCACGATAAAGGACGACGGCAGTATCGGCAGTTACGTCAAATATTCTCAGGCGGACAAGATATCGTTCAAACGCGGAGCCAAAGTCGTAGTCAAAATGAAAATGACTTCCAACGGCTATTCCAAATACATTCTTACCAATTTCAAGACGGGCGGTTCGGTAAATATGCCCACCACAGGCAACGTTTACGAAAATTACGCTACGGTTATTACCGGTTCTCAGGGGTATACCTTCGAAGTGAATTCCACTTACAGCTCCGATCCCGCGACGAGACAAATGCAGTTTATTTTCAAGCAGCGGGCGTATATAAGCGTGCTTAACACCGTTCAGACCTATACCGGAGGGGGCTTGAAGGTTATGCCCATAATAAAGGACGGCACGGGAGTCAACGCCGGAACCGTTACCGGTAACGTCAAGACTACCTACGCGACCTCTCCCGACGGTCCTTATACCGAGACTCTTCCCACGGAAACGGGAGTTTATTATTACAAATGCGAATTGCTCAATCACAGTACGTATTACGCTACTACCGAAAACGACGGTAAAGAGCATATTTTCCGCATAAACGCCGCCACTCCGAAAATAGAGCCGACGAAAATTGTTATCGAAGAGATAAAATACGGTCAAAGCCTTGCCGAGGTGGACTTTATCAAAGCGCCCAACGGGCAGATACAGGACTTTAACAGACACATAAAATACGTATCCGATACGCGTTATTATTACGACCGTTCCGCCGACGGAATAATCGGGTATTATATGCTGGTATTTTCCGATAAGACCTCTCTTGCGTACGTAAGACCGGACGCGGGAACGACTGATGTAGCGGTAAGGTTCGTTCCCATCAAAGCGAAAGACGGTTCTCCCATATACGACGTCAACGGCGGCTTTATAAGAGACGAAAACTACAACGAAGTCAATTTTACCTCGACGGTAACGGTAAGGCGTTCTACCGAGGTTACGCTTACTATAGACGGTTTCGACGAAGAAACGGGGCGTATATATTACGATTATGACGAAAACGCCAAAGCGATAGGCTTTTCGGTGGTTTCTGCGTTGGCGGGAGTCGAATACGGGCTTTCTCTTAACGAATACGCGATAGTGCTTTACCGCGACGTAGCCGATACCGAATATTTTACCGCTCCGCCCGTCGACGCGGGGGAATACAGGGTAAGAATAGAATTGAAAAGCAACTGCAACTACGTCGGCGGCGATTGGGAATACGATTTCGTTATCGCAAAGAGAAAGCTCAACGTATCGGGGAAAGACTCCGTATACGAATACCAATACGAAAAATCTCCCGTGCCTTCCGCGGTTTACGGAACGGGGGAGGGTGCGAGAGAATATCCCTCTCTTAACTATGCCTTTACCTATTATTATTACGACGGCAACGGAAATTACTCGGCAGTAGCGACGGAAGAAAACCTTGTTCCGCAGGATAAAATTTTTGCGGGAAGCGGAGCGCCGCAGGACGCGGGTAGCTACGTAGTAAAAATGACTATCGATGAGAAAAACTACGAAAACGTCAAGGACGCTTACGTTCTTATGACGATAAAGAAGGTTACCGGAGATAACTCCAACCTCAATTCGAGAAACATTCCTACCGTAAAAATGCTTTATGCCGATTCGCACATAAATTATTTGCAGCCGCTGAAAGCGGTAGCCTTGGAAAGCAACGCAAACACGGGAGTGAAGTATACCTTCCACGATTTGACGATAGACGGCAGAGTGAGATACGAGTCGAGGGGCGTCGAGGGGTATTTTATACTCTCTTACAGAAAGTACAGAGCGGCAGGATACGAAGAAGAAACCGCGGAGGAATTCGTCGCGGACAGTCGTGAGTATCTCGGATACGGCGTGGGAAGAAACACGGCTTATATCTGTTTTATTCCGTCGGGAGACGCCTTGGACAATTTCGAGCCTATTTGCAGAGATACGGAAATCACGGTAGGCAGAGCGAAGCCTCTGTGTACGGGAATGAGTATAGAGAACATAACTTATCTTACGGCGATTTCTTCCGTGGACGACCTCGTATTCGTCGGAAATCTTCGTTTCGCTACGTTCGGAGAGGAATATAAAGAGGTTTTGCCCGACGATCCCGAATACGGATACAGTCTGGAGCTCAATACGACGGGAACGAGAATTCTTACCGCCGGAAAGCACTATATCGAAGTCAAAATTATTCCCACGGGAACCAAAAGCGAAAGTATAGAGCCAATAATATATTCCTTTATTCTCGAAGTGGAAAAATACGCTTTGGAAATAAGTCTTTCGGAACAGAATTTCGATACCGACGAGGGCGCGTACGTATTTCCGTACGGAGGGGTGACGGTGCCGGGAACAAGCTTCGATAAGGACGTGACGGTAAGAAGCGAAGTCAGGTATTACGACGCCGCAGGACAGGAAGCGTCCGTCGAAAATCTTACCGTAGGGACGTACGACGCGGTTTATAAAGTCGTCGACGACAATTATTTCGGCGAAAAGAGCTACAGGGTAAAAGTAATCAAAGCCGATCTTACCTGGAGCGCGTTGCCCAATATTTACGAGGAAGGAACCGCCGTCGCGTACAACCGCCTTATGAGCGACGTGTCCTTTAATTCCGGCGTTATGTCGGCAAATTATAACGGTTCGACTGCGACTGTGAAGGGAAAATACTATCTGGATTATCCCACGGGCGAAAGGTTTACGGCGACGGGCGTGGCGAAAAACTACCGTTTGCGTTTCGTTCCCGACGATTCGGAAAACTACAACGAATACGGATACGTAGAGTATCCCGACGGAAAAAACAACGGTTTTTATCTCGTCCTTACCGTAATGAAAGAGGACGTAAGCAAAGGAATAAACGTGTCGATTGACAAAAACTTCGTTTACGGAGAGCTTTCCGCAGGCTTCGATATAAATACCATAGCCTCCTATACCACGTCCGTTTACGTCAGAATAGAGGGTTCGGGCGATAACGTCTCTTACATTTATTCCGACGTGCCCGCCGAGGGGTATTCGTTCTTGTCGGGTTATTATTCTATAGCGGATATAGCGACGTCGGGGTACGTCGACGCGGGAGAATACGCCGTTACGTTTACTATCGACGATCCGAATTATCGCGGGAGCAAAACCGTTTATCTCGTCGTCGAGCAAAAGCTTGCCGAAATAATCGTAGCGGAGGAAAACAAGACCGTCAATTTCAACAACATGAGTCAGACGGTAAAATACGTCCTTAAATCGGGCGAAAAAATTATTTCGGAAACCGTGTCGCAGACCTTCTATTCGGGCGAAAACCGCCTTGCGGGCGCGCCGACTCTCATCGGTAAATACAGGGCGGAGCTTTCTTTGAGAAGCAGAAACTATTACGCCGCCGCCGTTTCTACCGATTTTACAATAAGGGTGGACGAAGCGTTAATAAGCGTCAACAATACCGAACAGGTGTATTCGGTGCCCAGACAGGTGTCGGCGGTAATAAGACTTATCGACGCAAGATACGCGATAAGCTTTATGGATAAATTGTCGGACGACGCCGAGGCTGACGCGTCGGCGGGAGCGATCACTTATACCGATTTACCCGTAAACGCCGGCGAATATTGGATAAGGCTCGTCTTTGACGCCGAAGAAAACAACGGCTACGGCGAGACCATAGTATACGGCAAGCCGCTCGTCATCGAAAAATATACCGCCACGATAAGCTCGGGCGACAGCATAAGCGTTTCTTATACGGGCATGTCGAATTCCGTAAGAGTCACGACGGTGCCTTACGGTCTTTCTTATCGCGTCGAATACCTGAAGGAAGGAACCGATTTTTACGTTTCCGAAGAAATTCTGGACGCCAACAGCGACGGTAAAACGCACTTTATAAGGTTTACGGTAGAGGACGCCAATTATCGCGGAGAAAAGACGGTTTTGTACAGAATAAACCCCGTTGCGCTTACGGAGGAAAGCGTTCCGTCTTTTTACGATTACGAATACAATTTTGACGAAGCTCCCGCTCTGAAAACTCAGGGAGTAATGAGCTCCGGAGTCAACGTCGTGCCCGGCTCGTATTCCATAAACGTAAACGATATAAGAGAATTGTCGGTGGGAGTACATAAGGTCGGGTATACTTTCGTTGCGGAAAAGGACGATTTGCCCGACGGCAATTTCCTGCCTTATTACGGCGTTACCGAACTGACTATCGTAAGACGTAGAGTATCTGCGGACGATTTTGTAATAGGGGAAAAATCAGGTCTTTCCGCCGAGTATAACGGTTCCGCTTTCAAAGTGGACGCATACGTAAAAGAGGGTGTGGTATTCGCTCCGGAGAAGAATTCCGACTTTACGATTAAGGTATACTATAACGGACAAACGACCTTGCCGAAAGAACCCGGTTCGTATAAGATAAGAGCGGAAATTTCCTCTGTAAACTACATAGGAGAAAAGACGTGGGAAAACGTGTTTACCGTGACTAAAGGCACTCCCGTAATAACCGTTTTGCCCCTTGTCAACGACGCAAAGACTTTCGCCATAGGAGACGCGTTTACGTCTGCCGACTTGAAAGAGGGCTCCGGTTTTGCGGTAATAAAAGGTACTTCGACACAGGTAAGGGGTAGCTTTACCGCGGAGGAAAAGACGTTTACGAAAGCCAACGCCAACGACGTTTCCGTAACTTTCGCTCCTTACGACGCCACGCATTTCAATTCCGTCAAAGTCAACGTAAGAATAAACGTAAAAGGGACGGATCCTTTTGCCGGCGTAACGGATTACGGCGTGTGGGACGGAGCGATTATCACGGAAAAGGGAGAGGTAAGGCTTAGCGCGGTCTATGAAGGAACGGCTTATTACGGTGTAAAAGCCGGAGATTTCGTACCGGTGTTTACGGGCAGCGCGGAAGCGGTCGCTTACGTAAACGGTTTCGGCATAATCTCCGTTTCCGATCCGGATTTTATCCCCGACGCGGGAGGAATGATAGCCGTCGAGTATACTCCGATAGGCAGTCTTGCCGACACGTATAATATAATGCACGGTTATTTGTCCGTCGACGTGGAAAAAAC
>JBJFAO010000246.1:0-5793 GCA_051887955.1 Christensenellales bacterium | reverse complement strand
CAGGCTCCGTTAAACTCATTTTTCGTTATACGAGATACCCTTGCTTTTGCATACTTATTACCTGCAGGTTGACCTGCTGGATAAATTCTTTGTTCGTCTTTGTCTTTATCATCATGTTCAAGAGGTTTTCCGTAGCGTCCGCGCTCTCTCCTCCCGAACTCAATATTTTTCTTACCGCCCATATTCCCTGCAGTTCGGTCTGATCGAGCAACAGCTCTTCTCTTCTCGTACCGCTCCTGTTAAGATCTATTGCCGGGAATATTCTCTTCTCGGAAAGTCTCCTGTCAAGATGAATTTCCATATTGCCCGTGCCTTTGAATTCCTCGTAAATGACGTCGTCCATACGACTGCCTGTATCTATGAGCGCCGTCGCGATAATAGTCAGGCTTCCTCCGTTTTCAATGTTTCTCGCAGCCCCGAAAAATCTCTTCGGGCTGTGCAACGCTCCCGGATCTATACCGCCCGACAACGTTCTTCCGGTAGGAGATATCGTGAGGTTATACGCTCGGGCAAGTCGCGTGAGACTATCCATAAGAATAACGACGTCCTCTCCCCCTTCAACGAGGCGTTTCGCCCTTTCGAGCACAAGCTCCGACGCTTTCGTATGATGCTCCGGCATTTCGTCAAAGGTGGAATAAACAACCTCTCCGTCAATGGAGCGTTGCATGTCGGTGACCTCTTCCGGACGCTCGTCTATCAACAAAACGATAAGATGTGCGTCGGGATAATTCTCGGATATGCTGTGAGCTATTTTTTTCAAGAGAGTAGTTTTACCTGCCTTGGGCGGAGAAACTATCATAGCTCTTTGTCCCTTACCTATCGGAGCTATAAGATCGATGGAACGTATTGCAAAATCGTTGTTCTGTCCCGGTATCTCCAGCTTATATCTTACGTCGGGATATATCGGCGTAAGCGAATCGAAATTTACTCGCTTCGTCATTTTCTCCACCGGTACGCCGTTTATCGTAAGTACGTTTACTACGCCCGCGGGCTTGTTCTCGCAGGTTTGTCTCGCTTCCGCTTTTATTTTATCACCTTTGCGCAAAGCGTAACGCTTTATTTTCTGCGGAGCGACGTATGCGTCGTTGGCTCCCGATTCGTAATTCTGAGCGCGCAAAAAGCCGTATCCGTCGGGCATAATCTCCAGTATGCCCTCTTTTATTTCAAGAGGTATTTCCGCCGAGGTTTCCTCATCCTTCTGTTGCGACGCAACATTGGAAGAAATGTTGGCGGATTTATTTATTTCCATATTCGGAACGTCTTTTGGCAAATCTTCTTTGCCGCGTTTTTCCGCGGTTACCGAGGCTTCGCTTTCGAATTTTCTTTTCTGAGGCAATCTGCCCGCTTTTTTTACCGCGGCGTTTTTTTCGCTTTCGCCGTTATTTTTCGCGGAATTGTCGACCTTGTCTTTATTTCTTCCCTCTTTATCGTCGAAAGCGCCGCCGACGTTCGACGTGAGTCCGTACAAAATTCTGAGTTGTTCTTTGTCTATATAGGGTTTTGGGCTGTTTTCGGTAGGCACGAACGGTTCTTTGGGCGTAACCGATTCGCTATCGCGAAAGACTAAATATCCGGGCTTCGGAGGTCTGCCTTTGTGTATCGTTTTCGGTTCGGGCAAATCCATCGCGACTTTGTTTTCGGACTTTTCGTTTAACTCTTTTCTCTTTTGCATAATAACGTCTATCAGCTCGGATTTACTTTTCGTAGTCGGAGCCTCAACGCCTATATCTCTTGCAATTATACGCAACGCATGTATAGACAGAGTGGAAAAATCCTCTTTGTTATAACTGTTGATATCCATATAAAATAAAAATCCTCCACGGAAAAATTATAATAAATCTTTCTAAATGCGTCCTTATAATCAGGAACGTTTTTATGATGCTTTTGCAATAGGAATACGTTTATATTACTATATTTTTTTAATTATGTCAATATTATTAACCGCTTTTTCCTTTATCCTCGTATTATTCGCCCAATGCCTTTATAACGGAAATAAGTTTGCCCGATACGCTCGAAGGATCGCTTACGACGACGTTAGACGGACGATTGCTTAAAAGAGTAACGATAAGATCCGCTTCCTTTTCGCCGAAATACGGTATCACGGATATATCCGTTTTGTTGTATTCCCAATAAAGCTCCTTTCGGGGAGTAATAACTATCGTTTCTCCCTCATTATCCCCCATACCCAGCATAAATATACACAGCGCGTATACTTCATCGGTATTTTTGCACTGAACGTACAACCTTTTTGCCAGTTCCGCCAGACCTCTCCAGGCTTCCTTAATCTCCGGAATACAAAAATTATAAAAGCCGTCCACGTTGATAAAATCGTATTTTACTATCGCGGACGATACTTTGTCTACGTCTTCTTCCGAATCCAACCCTATCAACGCTCCGATAAGCGCGTAAAACGCCGCGTCCGTTTCTTTATCGCCGAATACTCTCATTATTTCGTTAAATTTGTAAAAACTGCAGACAAGAGCGCATAAAATACAATTTTTTGTCTCCTCATCGCATACGAACGTGTATTCGACGCGATTTGCGGTCTTTTCGCTCTCAAAATAAATATGCGATTTTTTGAAAACTTTTTCGATATATTCTTCCTTTCTTACGTCTCTGTCGAATTCTATTCTGTTGCTTTCCATAGCCATAGTATATGATATAGAACAGACAAATATTATATATCCGTCGCTATTTCCCCGCAGAACAAAATCACGTAAAAATTTTTTTTGCCTTCACGATAAAAAACGCCCCGCACATAACGAAAGGGAAACCTTCATCATATACGAGGCGTTTGATTTCTAACCTTTTTTATATTTTTTCCGTAGTATTATTGCCCGTAACCGTATTGTAGGTGAGACGGAATTTTTCTCCGTTTTCGATATAATCGATAGCGACGACGTCCTTTGCGATATAATTGGCGTCCGTTACCTTTCTGTCGGTCGGCTTAAACGCTTCCGTAACCATTTTTCTTTGCTCGGCGTCGTATCCTCCCACGTTGTCGGAAACGAACAGCACGTTACCGAGCATTGAATTAACCGTCGCAAGCAACTTTCTTTGTTCGTCCGTAAAATCCAACCAGGAAGTCTTTACCGCCAGCTTGTCTTTTGATTTTACGTCGTTTTCACGGCAGTAAAACACGTCGGGATCGTTGCCGAAGGCTCTGCCGTCAAGGTGTCTTCTGAATATGGTGTTGTTCATTGCGCATCGGGTGCTGAAAAGCTCCTGATTGGTATGCTTCATGTACCACGGATCATAGAACGTCTTGCCCATATCGCAAGAAATACGGCAAAAATCCACTACGCCGAACGCGGGGAAAAGCGGCACTCCGCAACCGAGGAATATTTTATCGCCCAAGCATTCGCGTAAAAATTCCATAGCTTCCGTCATAATCTGACCGCGACTTTTATTTCTACGCGGAGTATGACATATAGAATAGAGAAAATCGAGTTTTACCATATCGAAGCCCCAATCCTCGAATACGCATTTGAAAAAGTCTTTTATATATTCGGCTACTTCCGGTATATAGAAATCCATTGTATATGCGCCGCCCCACGCGATACTGCCGATTTCCGGCTTACCGTTAGGCTTTTTTATAAACCATTCCGGATGTTCTTTTGCCACGACAGAGCTTTTTTGAGCGTTGAACGGAGCAAGCCACAAGCCTGCCTTATAACCTTTGCCGTGCACCTTGTCTACTAAGTATTTCATTCCGTGCGGATACTTGTCTTTTTTTACGGTTTTCCAATCTCCAACGGCGGTCTGATATCCGTCGTCTATCTGGAATATATCGGCTTTATCTCCTAAAGAAGCGAGTCCGTCAATATCTCTCGATAGTATTTCTTCGGTAATATTTCCGTAATAATTGTACCAGGAGGTATAACCTGTCATGCGCTTATACTTAGGTTTAGCTATCCCGAGATTATCGAAATATGCGTCGAAAACTTCGTCGTATCCGCCTTTCGTCCAATACAAATCGAATATACGATACTCCCCGTAAACGGTAACCCCTTCCACGTCTTTCTGAATACGAATTTCGTTTTTACTCATATCGTGATGAAAAACGGTAAAGCCGTACCGTTCGGTCATGCTTCCGCAAAGGTACAACATTTCTCCCCTCTTTACGTAGGTGTACGAATAGCTGTGGAATTTGCCTTTCTTCAAGGGATATTTCTGAAAATCGTAATCCCCGAACAAGCTGCAAAAATATTTTACCGGAGGATATTTGCCCAGTCCCTGCAAGCCTATCTGCACGTCATCCTTACGGTATTCTCTCGACGTCGTCCAGGACTGATACCCGTTGACGTAAACCTTGTCGTCCGCTTCGTAATCGAAATTGAAATCGACGTATGCGTTAAGCATCTCTATCGGTTGTTTCGGCAGCAAAATCAAAGAGAATTTACCGTCGGATTTCTTTTCTTCTATTCTGTATACGTCGTTATCTTTTCCGTCTGCGACGCATATTTTTCCATCGCGTTTGTATTGTAAAGAAAATTTGTATTCTTTTATCATTCTTACCCTCCGTGGAAACAAATATAAATCGCTTATATTATATCACGCTTACAACTTTCTTTCAAGACGGAAAAATGATTTTTTTAACGATAAGCGCGCTAATTGACAAACAAATATGCCGTTGTTATAATATCGTAGAGGTAAATATGAAACTTAAAAAATTTTTTATCGCGCATAAAGCCGTCGCCTGGACAATCACCGCAATCTTATCGGTAATATTAGTATTCGTGCTCCTTTGTCTTTCGACGTACATTCCGAAAACGTCGGATACCGATTATTCTTCGGAAATATGTAAAAGCAATCCGTACATAAAAGAAAAAGCCCTCATAAGCGCGCATCGCGCCGGAAGGAATATCGCTCCCGAAAATACGATGTCGGCTTTTAAGGCGTGCTTTGAAAACAACAACGAATACTCGGTCGATATACTCGAATTCGATTTGCACATAACCAAAGACGAAAAACTAATCCTGCTTCACGACGATACGCTCGACCGCACCAGCGACTGCAAAGAGGTGTTCGGAGAAAAAGACGTCCGTCCCGAAAACAAGACTTTAGGCGAGCTCAAACAGTACAATATGGGCTACAATTTTACCGTAAACGGAGAGTATATATATCGCGGAGAATACGCGGATCTTACGTATTGCAGAATCGTTTCTCTCGAAGAAGTACTCGATTATCTCCGCGCCCAGGAAAGCGTCTGGAAAAAGCAATTCAATTATATAATAGAAATAAAAAACGACGGCGCGCTCGGCGAAAAAGCGACGGATATACTGTATCGTACTTTACAAAATTACGGAATAGTTCAAAGAACGATTATCGGTACGTTTAACAAAAACGTATCCGATTATATCGACGCACATTGCCCCGACGCCATACGCTCGGCAGGAATAGCCGAAGTCCTTGATTTTTATTTTTGCTGTATGTTTAACGTCGATTTATCCAAAAAGAACGTAAAGTACAGAGTATTGCAAATCCCTTACCGCGATTACGCGATAAACCTCGGCAAAAAATCGATAATCGACTACGCTCACAAATACGGCATAGCGGTACAGTATTGGACCATAAACAAAGCTAAAGACATAAAAGCGCTTACCGAAATGGGAGCCGACGCAATAATCACGGACGATCCGAGATTGGCTTACGGTATAATAAACGGAAAATAATTTCCGACCGATATAATTAAAGGAGAAAACAAAATGAAAAAACTACTTAAAGAATTCAAAACTTTTATCAGTAAAGGTAGCGTAATCGACCTTGCCGTAGGTATGATTATCGGCTCCG
>JBJFAO010000245.1:0-5815 GCA_051887955.1 Christensenellales bacterium | reverse complement strand
TACTTTTTGGGAAAATTCTGGGCGGGTACCGCAGGAGCGGGAGAGTGGATACTTATTATCCTTACTTCGATTGTAGCCGTTATCGGACTTGTATTCGTGTTGCTTTTGTTGCCTACGGTGGTAATGTATGATATAAATTTCGCACAAAAGATGAAAAATACGATGATAATCACTCTTCAGATGCCTCTGCAAAATTTGTTTTTGCTCATAGCGGTGGCGGCACCCTTTGTCATCGCTGCGGTTACAAGCGGATTTATCAGTATAATTTTCGTGGCGCTACTTCTTGTTTTCGGGTGTCCGGTATACGGCTTAATGATATCCAATTATATGCAGTATTTCTCCGAAAAAATAATTACTCCCGTATATATCGCGCAAACGCAAAAAGCGAAAAAGAACACGAAAAAGAGAAAATAATTTTTATTAAAATTTACGTTAAAATTGAAAAAACGCTCGAATTATTTCCGGGCGTTTTTTAGACTTGCGGCAATATTGCAAGTATCGCATATTGTATTTTGCTCGCTCGTTTTTTCGGGACAATCACAAATCGCTTGTCCATAAATCGCCGCGCCGCTTCGTGCGGAGCTACGCGAGGGTTTCGGTATGCGTCTGAAAAATTCCTTGTTGACTCTGCGCGCGCAATAATATATAATATATTAAGAAAGAAAGATTTATTCGGAGGTCGTATGAAAAACGCATCGATAAAGAGGACGGTTAATCTTGTATTTTGCTTTGCGATTGCTGTTGCCATGATTGTTGCGGTCGCCGTATTCGGACTTTTTTCCGGTCTTTCTTCGTCGTCGGCATATGCGGACGAATTCTTTTATGTCAGCGATTCGTTTGACGCATATGTAAATGAATTGCCGTCGGAGACAGGCATTTATTCTCAGACGATTCCCGAAGGCGAAGGCGGCGCTCCGGTGGAAGTAAATATGTTGAAGATATCCATAGATTCTTCCGATTGGATAGCCACTCTTCTGAATAACGACGCAAACGGCGTAATAGGACTAAAAAGAAACATTGAAATCGTGGCGTATGATCCTAAGAGCGGCGAGCCGACTTATATGACCTGCGAGGAAAGCGTAAACGTCGTTTCGAAAAACGCGACTCTTCCTTCTTCGGGCAGTTATGCGGTGTTGCAATCCGCCACGATGACGGGTACCAATTACAGAGGAGAAAGCGTTTCCACCGATATTTATTCTTTGACGGAAGCCGGAGTGTACAAGATGACGTCCGCGACCGTTTATTACGATTTCAAGCCGCTTACGTCCTGGGGAGACAATACCGTATCAAACGTACCGGCAACTACGGGAACCTCGACTGTAAATATGTCGAAATTCAATTTCGTATTAACTTCGCAAATTACTCTCGACAGCGTTCAGCTTTCGGCGTATAAAAACAATTTCGGTTTGTCCGACGAAATACGTTCTTATAGCGGAAGCAATCTTCGCGAACTCATAAAGATACATAAGGACGGCGGCGTTTCCTCTTCGGACGCCTGCTTCTATTTTTCCGCGACCGACAGGAATTTCGTAAAAAGTATAGGCAACGGCTTCGGCACGGACTACGCTTCGAATTTAAATACGAATTTGGAAAAGTTGAGTCCGTATCTTAACGTCGCCTGGTACAAAAAGATCGATTTCGGCGCCGGAGCGTTTACTTATGAAAAAGAAAACTCTGCCGTTTTGCTCGACGCGGGGACGTACGCCATAAGACTCGAATGCTCTCACAATTTTGATTATTCGGCGTTCAGTCCTATATTCGTTACCTTGGGAGGCAGTGAAGAATTCGGGTACGATATTACTATAAACAGAGCAAAATTAAAACTCGATATTTCGGGAGCCGTGGGACTTACCGTTCGTACTTCTAAGCCTTACGACGGGAACGTCGACGCAAAAAACATGTTCGGCAACGTGCCTATGACGAGCGAAATATGGAGCGCTATTTCGGGCGTGTCGTCGGACGCAAGCGCAGTAGAGGGGGCGGATCTTTTTAATTTCGACGGAACGGTTTTCGACGACAGAACTATAGGCGAAAACAAAACCGTGTATATGACGGTGGAAATGCTTCCGGTAGACGACCTTACCTCCGCGAGGTATAAAATTTCCAAAAATTATATTCCCGTGCCGTATCTTGAGGGAACGGAATGCGTATTGACGGCAAAGGGGTATAATATCGGCAACGGTTTTGCCATTACGCCCAACGAGCTTACGTTGAAGTTTTCGGCGGGACCGGACGAAGACGGCAAACCGCTTTTCCCGAGCTCTATTACTTACGGCGATTATATGAACGCCCGTAATTTTTCTTTTGAAAATTACATAGTTATGACGGGTGCGACGGAAAGCGGCACTCAAGGAATATTTTTAGTTGACGAGCATCCCGATTGGAGAATAGTGATAGGAGAACCGGACAGCGGAGGCTCGAGCGTGCTCAATACGCTGTATATAACCGTTAATTCCGCTTTGCGCGACAACGAAAATTCAAATCCCTCCTTCACCGACGTTTACGGCAACAAATATACTACTTACGGAGGAAGGTTTTATTACGGACAATATTTCTTTATTTACAACGCGCAGATAAGGTACGTGGGAGGCGCGACGGGCAATGCGAGTCTTACAGACGGAGTTTTGAGCGTTCCTTCTTCCGACGGCGGCGTAAAATTTAAGATTTCTTTCGGTTCGTTGCAGTCGTTAAACGTATTGAAAAAGTCGGTTACGGTATCTGTCGACGATATAACGCTTGAAAAGGATTATGACGGAACCGACGTTATCGACGGAGTCGCGGCTTCCGCCGACGGAATAATTGCCGAGGACAACGGAACGGTAGTGGACTTTTACTACAACGTGCGTTATTCCTACGCGGGTGCGGGAAACAACGTTCCAATAGCGTTCGAGTTCGACTTACTCAAACACGCAGGGACGATAGACAGCGTTTACAATAATACGAAAAACAGCTATGAGATAGATTCCGTCAATATCGGAAACAACACCTCGTATGCCGACATTACTCGAGGGACAATCAGACCTGCTCTTCTCACGGCGGAGTTTGAAACCAACGGCATGGTATATTCGAGAAAATATATGACGAATATGTACGTTGCCGTGACGGGGCTGGGCATTCCCGAGGGGTATTGTTATTACTATATTTGGTCCGGGAGCGAAGGCAATAAGCAAGGCGGTTATTGCAGGGAAGAACAGCTTGCCGAAAGGTATAACGGCTGCGTTTACGTCAAAATAAAATTGAGCGGATTTTTCGGCAACGAAGCTTTCGGCTATCCCGATAACGGATACGAAGATTTTATGACTATAAAGACGAGCAGCAATCCTTCCGATTATGCGCCGATAACTCTCAACGCTTACGATTTGCTCAGCTGGCACGATTCGATAAAAAACGTCGATATAAACTTCGATACCGACAGCTCCCAAAACGGAGAGAAATATCGTTTGGAGATAAACGACGGTTTCCTTTTGTCGAATTATAAACTAACCATGAAGAGCGACAGCTACGCGTATCTTATCATCGAAAAGAGGGAATTGAGCAACGAAATAAATATAATCGAAGACAACAGCTCCAATCGAATGGAATATAACGGAGCTTCTCATCTTGAACAGTTGTTCGACGTAAATAAAGGGAAAGTAAGCATAACTTCCCATCCCGAATACACTCAGCTCACCAACGTAACGAGCTTTATAAGCGTGAGTTCCTTCTCGACGGATTGCGAAGAAAGCGGGCATGCTCACAATTTTAACGAAGACGAAATAAATCGGCTTGTGTTGTCGGGTAGCTACGACCTTGTTCTGACCATTCCCGAAACCAAAAACTATAAGTCTTTTACCGTTCCTTTCAGCGTTACCGTCAATCCGAAAGAGGTTCAGGTGTACCTCACTTTCGCTATGAGAATGTACGGCGATAAAGAAATAGAATACAACGCATACAGATATATAACCGATATAAACGATCACGTCGTTTACGTAAATTCGGACGGAGAGTTGGTCGGCGCGGACGAGGGCGGAAACAGAGTTTACGCCTACGATACCTCCAATATAAACGGCGGCAATTATATTCTGTATTGCGGTTTTATCGGCTCGGACGCAATAAATATTTCTGACGCCGAACAGAAAAACGCTACCGCTTGGGTGGAATTGCCGGGCGGTATCGACGCGGCGGGACACGACGGAAAAGTGAGGGCGGACGGCGCGGTAAAGCATAATTATTCGTTTTCTTACAACGAAACGACGCTTTTCGTAAAGAGGAAGCCGCTTTCTCTTACGGTCGAAGCAAACCAGACAAAAGATTATACGGGCGGACAGACGGTTATCGATTACGAGATATCGGGAGGGCCCGGAGCTTTGGGAATGTACGTTATCGGATACACTCCTACGATAGGCGAAGAGCCGGTAAGGGACGCCGATGAGGACGAGACTAAGACAGACGTCATTCAATCGGGAGAATACATATTGAAGGTTTACGCAAAGCCCGACGGTCCCGACGCGAACAACTACGCCGTAAGCGAAGAGAGGTTCGAGGTAAGGCTTACGCTTAACAAAATAAGAATTACCTTGCTGCCGGGAGCCGGGGTTGCCGAAACCGTTTATACGGGCAATGAAGAGGGGTACTCGCTGCTCAATTTCAACGATTATTTTACGGGCAAGGGAGCCGACGACAGAGATATCCCGGCGGAAACTCTTTGGGGAACGGTTTCGATAGCGTCCGCCGTATCTGACAAAGGGGAAACGGTATCGAAAATAATCGACGCGGGAACGTATACCGTTACGGTAAAGGCAAATATTACCAATGCGGCGAACGTATTTTTCGAAAGTACGGATTCGTCGATATCGTACGTTGATTCGGTTAATTGTACCTTTACCGTTATTCTGACGGTCGAAAAGTCTTCGGATTATTCTTTTGCGGTGACCAAGTCGGAATCGATATTGCTAAAAAACGATATTTTCAGCATGGTTTATAGCGGATACAGCGACGAGAGCGAAACCAATACCGTAGCTTTCGGGTACAATCTTGCTTTTGCCGGCAAAGAAATGAATAACGGCGAATTAAACGTGGTTATAGCAGTAGACGGAGTTTTATATGCGATAAACACCCGTAAATTTATGAAAAACGTTGCTTCCGACGTGCTTGACGCTAACTCCGTAGCGTCGAAGATAAGCGGAATAAGCTACGATATAACGGAGAGGCACAGCTTGCTTAATGCCGGCGTTTACGAAATAAAGTATTATATAAACAACGAAGACGGCGAAGGCTACAACCCCAATTTTATAAGCTTTGAAAAAGTATATACGTTCGAGATAGAGAAGAAGGCTCTCAAGGTCTATATGGTATTCGACGAAAGCGATTTCGACGAAGAATATAAAGAGTTTATTCCCTATAAAATTTACAAAACGCCTAATGAAAAACTTGGAGAAAAGATAAAGTACAGGTTTGAAGGCTTTGTCAGGAACGAGGGAGAGGACGAGGATTTAGTCGCCGGGATTCAAGGGATAAAAATTGACTGGTCCGAAGCTCCGGAAAACGCGACCGTCAATTCCGACTGTCGTATAAAAACTTCGGACGGTATTGCCCCCGAAAACTATTATCTCGACCATTCCGCCACTGTGGTTTTGAAAATACTTCCGGCGGAAAGCAAAATTGTTGTATACGGAGAAGGCGATTTTGACAAGAGAGGCGACGGTTTTAAGGAAAATCTTGTATATGAGTTCGAAAAGATATATGAATACGAAACGATTACGGACGAAGAGGCGGGAACTGAGACAAGGAAAGTGGTTCATTATGAAAATTTCGACGCCGACAGGGAAAATAATCC
>JBJFAO010000244.1:0-5876 GCA_051887955.1 Christensenellales bacterium | reverse complement strand
TCCCACCCAAACGCGGCAGCCCTTTTCGTTCAGCTCTACGAGCTTGTCGGAAAAAGATCTGTCCGATCCGCTTACCGTCACCCCGTTTTCGTTGAGGTACAAAGCGAGCGAGGACAGACTGATTCCCCCTATCCCTATAAAATGCACTTTTTTCAATGCGTCGGTCAGCATAGAATATTGTATGTCGGTCGGTGCGGTTTCGTGCGCATAACGGCTAAATCAATCTCAAATAATATGATATTTTGAAAAAAATACCCGCTAACCATACTAAATACAGTTGACAATGGCGTTCGATTTTTATATAATAACAATACTTTTGATATTAACGACTATCGATGAGGTGAATAATGAAAGAGAAAATACATCCCAATTATAAAGTAGTGGACGTAAGCTGCGCTTGCGGAGCCAAGTTCAAAGTCGGTACGACCAAAAACGTGGAAGAGCTCAAGGTAGAAATCTGTTCCGAATGCCATCCTTTCTATACCGGAAAGCAAAAGACCGTTCAATCGGGCGGCCGCGTAGAGCGTTTCAACAAGAAATTCGGCGGAAACGCATTGAAATAGCGAACGATATTTCAGATAGGAGCGGATTTTATCCGCGCCGATTCTTACTTGCAAATAATATCCCTAAGGGATATTTTTTGTTATAATACGAGAAGGTAAACGTGAAGAATAAAAATTGTTGCAACATAGGCGGACAGGCCGTGCTCGAAGGAGTAATGATGCGCGGAGAGAGTTCTATGGCTACCGCCGTCAGAGACTCCGACGGCAAGATAGTGATAGAAAGCTCTCGTTTTACTCCGACGAAAGAAAAGAGCAAAATTTATCGCGTGCCCGTTATACGCGGAATGATAAATTTCGCTACGTCGTTCGTAAGCGGAATGAAGATTACCATGCGCAGTACCGAGGTTTACGGAGACGCGTCGACGGAAGAGCCTTCCAGATTCGAAAAATGGCTTGCGAAAACCTTCAAGGTCGATATAATGAACGTGGTAATCGCGGTAGGAGTTATTCTCGGCGTATTGCTCAGTCTCGGACTTTTCGTATTCGTGCCTCAGCTCGTTGCCACCGGAATTTTCAAATTGGCTCGTTTGTCTGTGGCGGGATTCGGGATGAGCGTTCTTTACAATTTTATAGCCGGTTTTATAAGGATGCTCATATTTATACTGTATCTCGTTCTGGTCAGTTTGATGAAGGACGTAAAACGTCTTTTTATGTATCACGGAGCGGAGCATAAGACGATATCCTGCTACGAACACGGTTTGCCGCTAACGGTTGAAAACGCTCAAAAAATGACTACCGTGCACGACAGATGCGGAACGACTTTTATGTTTATCGTAATGGTCTTTTCCATATTGTTTTTCGCTATTTTCCCCGTAGAGCTTCTGGCAGGCGGAGGCGAGGTGGTCAATTTTATTCTCAGAATACTGAGCAGAATAATTATGATACCCATCGTGGCGGGCATTTCTTACGAATTGCTTAAGCTGTTTGCAAAATACGACAACGCGTTTACGAGAATATGCAAAAAACCCGGACTGTGGTTGCAAAAGCTCACCACGAAACAACCGGACGACAGTATGGTCGAGGTCGCGATAGCCGCCTTTAACGAAGTGCTGAAGCTCGAAGAAGACAAAGAGTATCCCACTCGCTCCTTCGTCACCTACGCGACGGTGGAAAAGACGGTAAAAGGTTTTTCCGAAGCCCTCGGCAACAAGGCGGAAGCGGAGCTTATACTCATGAATGTGCTGGGCGCTAAGACAAAAACCGAACTGTACGACGGAAGGAGAGTGTCGAGCGAACAGGAAAAACAGTGCGCGGTTTACGTCAAACGCCGATTGAAGGGCGCGCCGTTGCAGTATGTTTTGGGAGAAACGTGTTTTTACGGGCTGGATTTTAAGACCGATTCGCGCGCGCTTATACCGAGATTCGATACCGAAGTAGTGGCGGAGGCGGCTATCGAAAGCGCGAAAAAATACGCCTCGCCCGAAATTCTCGATTTGTGTACCGGAAGCGGAGCCATAGCGATTGCTATAAAAAAGAATTTACCCGAAAGTAAGGTTACCGCAACGGACGTTTCCGTCGCCGCAACGGAGCTGTGTAAAGAAAACGCCGAAAAAAACGATTGCGAAATAGAAATTCTCGAAGGAAGTATGTTTATGCCTGTCAGGGGCAGAACTTTCGACGTAATCGTGTCCAATCCTCCTTATATATGCACGGGGGATATAGCGAGTCTCGATAAAGAGGTGAGAGAATACGAGCCTTTGTCGGCTCTCGACGGAGGACAGGACGGACTCGATTTTTACCGCGATATAGCCAACGCAGTAAAAAAATACCTCAAAGATAACGGGACTCTCGTTTTGGAAACGGGAATCGGTCAGGCGGAAAAAGTGGCGGAATTGTTGGGAGAAGGATATGAGATATCCTTTGTCAAGGATATGAACAATCCTCCCGTAAACAGAGCGGTGGTGGCCGTTCGCTTGGATAAAGGAGAAAACTGAATGTTTGAAAGACTTGCGTTGATGAAAGAAAGATTTGCCGAGCTTAACGACCTTATCGGCAGACCGGAAATAGTGGCTAAGCAGGACGAATGGAAAAAGCTCGTCAAAGAGCACGCCGCTTTACAGCCCGTTATGGAAGCCTACGACAGATATCTTAAGACAAAGGAAGAGATGGAAGAATGCGGAGTGATGATGCACGATTCCGATAAGGATATGGCGTCTATGGCTGAAAAGGAATACTACGAGCTTAGAGATAAAGAGAACGAAATCGTATCCGAAATGAAAATTCTGCTTCTTCCCAAAGATCCGATGGACGATAAAAACGTTATTATCGAGATACGCGCGGGAGCGGGCGGAGACGAAGCCGCCCTTTTCGGAATGGAGCTTTTCAGAATGTATCATCGCTATGCCGAAAGAATGCGCTGGAAAGTCGAGGATATGGACGTGGCTGAAACCGAGCTCGGAGGACTCAAGGAATGTACCTTTATGATAAAGGGACAGGGTGCTTACAGTAAGATGAAATACGAAAGCGGAGTGCACAGAGTTCAGCGCGTTCCGGAAACGGAATCGCAAGGAAGAGTGCATACCTCGACAATAACCGTAGCGGTATTGCCCGAGGCGGAAGAGGTCGACTTCGAAATCAACGAAAAGGATTTGAAGGTGGACACTTATCGTAGCGGAGGCGCCGGCGGACAGCATATCAACAAGACGGACAGCGCGGTTAGAATGACGCACTTGCCTACCGGCATAGTGGTATCCTGTCAGGACGAACGCAGTCAGATAAAAAACAGGGAAAAAGCGATGCGGGTATTAAAAAGCAGGCTTTACGATTTTTATCAGAGTCAGAAGGACGCGGAATACGCCGCCAATCGACGCACGCAGGTCGGGACGGGAGACAGGAGCGAAAGAATAAGGACGTACAACTATCCTCAGGGAAGAGTGACCGATCACAGAATAGGAATGACCGTATATACTCTTCCGCAATTTCTCGACGGAGATATGTTCGCGATGATAGAAGCTCTCGCTTTGGCGGATCAGAACGCGAAATTGAGCAAAATCAACGAATAGACCGAACGGAACGAAATTATTATATTGGGAAAATAAGAGAACGAGAGAATAAGGGAAAAGGAAAAATACGGGGAGAAAACAAGAGGCCGTCAGTAAGACAAAAGGAGGCAATATGACTACCACGACTACAAACGACGTTTATCTCAGTTCGTATACAAACATACTGGAAGAACATAGTTACAATTACGAGCTGCAGGACGTTAAAGAACCGCAGCTTTATCGCAATTTTTTCGATTATACGTCCATACCGAAAATTGCGTTCAACTACAGGCACGTTCCTATGAACTGTCCTAAGGACATCTGGATTACCGACACTACTTTCAGGGACGGACAACAGTCCCGTTCGCCGTATACTGCCGAACAGATTGTGGATTTATATAAATTTTTGCATAAGCTCGGCGGTCCGAAAGGAATAATCCGTCAGAGCGAATTTTTCCTGTACAACGAAAAGGACAGAAAAGCGGTGGAGATGTGTCAGGATTTAGGATATGAGTTTCCGGAGGTTACAAGCTGGATAAGAGCCAACGAAAAGGACTTTGCTCTGGTAAAATCCATGAACATTAAAGAAACCGGAATTCTCGTCTCCTGTTCCGACTATCACATTTTCAAAAAAATGCACCTTACAAGGCGCGAAGCTCTCGAAAAATACCTCGCAATAATAAAATCCGCTTTGTCGGAGGGTATAAGACCGAGATGCCATTTCGAAGATATAACGAGGGCGGATTATTACGGGTTTGTAATCCCGTTCGCTAACGAATTGAAAAAATTGATGGACGAATCGGGCATACCTATAAAAATCCGTTGCTGCGATACTCTCGGATACGGCGTCAATTATCCGGGTACTTCCCTGCCTCGCAGCGTGCAGGGAATAATATACGGACTCAAGCATTACGCGGAGTTTCCGTCCGAGCTTATCGAATGGCACGGTCATAACGACTTTTATAAGGCTGTAGTAAATTCCACCACGGCGTGGCTTTACGGCGCAAGCGGAATAAACACCTCTCTGCTCGGCATAGGGGAAAGAACCGGCAATACTCCTCTCGAAGCGATGGTAATGGAATACGCCTCGATAAAGGGCACTACGGACGGAATGGACTTGACGGTTATTACGGATATAGCCAGGTATTTCGAGGAGAACCTCGGATACCGTATTCCTCCTCAAACGCCGTTTGTCGGAAAAAATTTCAACACGACGAGAGCGGGAATTCATGCCGACGGGCTGTTGAAGGACGAAGAAATATACAATATTTTCGATACGGAAACGATTCTTAACAGAAAAGCCGCGGTGGCTGTCGACAGCTACAGCGGGCTTGCCGGCATAGCGTATTGGTTTAACAGTTATTTCAATATTCCGGAGGAAATGAAAATAACGAAAAACGATTCTATAGTGGCCGACGTAAAGGAGCTGGTCGATAAGGAGTACAAGAACGGACGCACAACGGCTATGAGCAATTACGAGTTAAAACAGTTTGTAAAGGAAATAGATATCGATTTGTATTATAAGTTGAAATATATTTCAAAGAAATAGCGTTTCGCTATTGTGAAAACGACTCGGTTGTGTTACAATAAGGTAAACAAATATTATCTTTTCATTAAGGAGAGTAAAATGATAAAAATTATTTACGGTTCGAAAGGAAGCGGTAAGACCAAAAAGATTCTCGATATGGCTAACGACGCTCTCGCCTCCACTAAAGGCGACGTAGTATTTTTGGCTACTACCACTCGATACAGAATGGAAATTAAGCCTCAGATTCGTTTTATAGATACTGTTGAGGAGGGGATTTCCACCAAGGACGCTCTTATAGGATTCATTAAGGGCTTGCTTTGCGGTAACTACGATATAGAATACGTATTTATCGACGGTTTTTACAAGATGATGGGAGTCGAACTCGACAGTCCGGCGGTTGCCGAATTCTTTATGGCGCTCGAAGGACTTTCGCAAAATACCAATTTCGTATTGACGGTGTCCTGCGATTTGGATAAGATGCCCGCTTGCATTGCCAAGTACGTAAAATAATCGGAGGCATAATGGATTTTTACAGCACACGGGGCGAAGGCCCTGTCAGCGGAGCAAGGGCGATTATTAACGGAATAGCCAAGGACGGCGGACTTTACGTTCCGTCGTCCTTTCCTAAAATAACGACGGAAGATTTGCGCGATATGGCGGAGCTTTCTTACAGCGAAAGGGCAGCCTACGTTATGAGTCTGTATCTGACGGAGTTTACGTACGAAGAATTGCTTGAATTTACGTCCAAGGCATATTCCCGTTTTGAGGATAACGATCCTGCGCCGTTAGTCAAAGTGGACGAAG
>JBJFAO010000243.1:0-6083 GCA_051887955.1 Christensenellales bacterium | reverse complement strand
CGCTCCGCTGAGTCCTCCCACGTGAGAAGTCGCCATTACGCCGCCCTTTTTTACGGCGTCGTTGAGAAGGGCAAGACAGGCGGTGGTGCCGTATCCGCCCACGCTTTCCAAGCCTATCTCCTCCAATATATGCGCGACGGAATCTCCAGCTACCGGCGTAGGCGCAAGACTCAAATCGACTATGCCGAAATTGGCGTTCAGACGGCGACTTGCCTCCTCCGCGACGAACTGCCCCACTCTCGTTATTTTGTACGCTATTTTCTTGACGGTTTCCGCCACCTCCGTCAGGTCTCCGGTAACGGTTTCCAGCGCGGCTTTCACAACTCCGGGACCGCTTACGCCTACGTTTATTACCACGTCTTTTTCTCCCACTCCGTGGAAAGCTCCCGCCATAAACGGATTGTCTTCGACGGCGTTGGCAAAAACGACGAGCTTGGCGCAACCTATCGAGCCCTTGTCCCTCGTAAGAAACGCCGTTTGCTTTACGACGTCCCCCATCAGGCGAACGGCGTCCATATTTATTCCCGCCTGAGTAGAACCTATGTTTACAGAAGAACACACCCTGTCCGTCACGGAAAGAGCTTCGGGTATGCTCTTAATGAATTCTTCCTCGTAACGAGTCATTCCCTTATGGACGAGGGCGGAATAGCCCCCTATAAAATCCACTCCGACGAGCTTGGCGCACTCGTCGAGAACCTTCGCTATCTCGACCGCTCCTCCCGTCCGCGCGGTTATAAGGCTCACCGGAGTAACCGACACCCTCTTGTTCACTATGGGTATCCCCGTTTCGCAAGCTATTTCCTCTCCTACCTTTACAAGGTCTCTCGCCTTATCGGTAATCTTGTCGAACACGGCTTTAGCCGTTTCTTCAACGGTATTGCCTATACAGTCGAGCAAGGATATCCCCATCGTTATGGTACGTACGTCAAGATGCTGCGCCTGCACCATACGGTTGGTTTCCATTATTTCGTTGACAGATATCATATCCACTCCTAAATTTTGTGCATCATCTCGAAAATCGCTTCGCTCTGAATACGTATATCCACTCCGATTTCCTTTCCGAGAACGTTGAGTTTTTCGTTTATTTCACTGAAGGTCTGCTTGCAATCTTCCAAGCTTACGAGCATAATCATAGTAAAATAATTTTGCATAATGGTCTGAGAGATATCCTCGACGTTGACGTCCATATCGTAAAGCGCCCCGGAAACCTTAGCTATTATGCCTTTTTTGTCCTTTCCCAACACAGAAACTATCGCTTTCATCGTCACTCCGTTAAATTAAAGTTTTGTTAATTATAACAAATATTATCATATTAGACAAATATCTACAAATAAATTCGGTTTTTTTATTTTTTTTGCGGGCATAATTACGGTATGAAAAAAGTAAAAAAGAATTTTCCAACGCCCGCTGTCGACGACGCCGTAATAAAAACGTACGCCGAAAGGATAGCCGAACTGAAACGAATGAACGCCGATCTCGCCGTCGCGCTCGAAGAATATCGCGTAAAGGAGAAAAAAATAACGGACGCCCTCGCCCGCGCGGAGGAATTGAAGGCGGAAACGGAAAAGGAGATAAAAATCCGCTATTCTCTCGAATGCGAAAGACTGTGCTCCTTCCGTAAAAAATGGATAAACGCGGTAAAAAACGGCACCGCTAAAGAGGACTTCGAGCGCACGGAAAAGGTACTCGAGGAATGCCGCAATCGGCTCCTTGCCGAATTCGACGAAGAAAACGAAGATTTCTTAGAGGAGGAGCAACGCCTTTCCGAAATACCGAAACGCTCCAAGCGCCGTATAGAAGAATTGAGCGAAGAAGAGCTACAGGAACTGCTGCGACAAATTTAGTCCCTCTTAAAAAAAGCGGAAATCACCCGTTGCAATAAATTCATTGCGGTGTTATTATTATAATAACATTGAGCTTCGGAGGAAATATGTCGCAGAATAATCAAACAACCTCTCCCGCAACGGAAAAATTCGTTACAGCCGCGAAAGCAACGGCAAAAAAAGCCGTCAATATTCTTATCGGCTCCGCCGTATATCTTATTGCTTTGGCGATAGTTTATCTTATAGTAACCTTCACGGTAAAGGATTCTTCTTCTAAATCCTGGCTTATACTCGCAGGCGGAGCGCTTATCGGTCTTACCGGACTGTCGGTATTTTTCGCCGTAAAAAACGGAATAAAAAAGCGTTTTTTATTCATGCGCGTTTTCATAGCCTGCGCCATCGTCCTCAGCATAATAGCCGCGTATCTGATTTTTTCCGTCGTCGCCGGCAACGTGTGGAAAATGAGCTGGATGCTGTTCTTGTTCTTGCCGATAATGCTTACCGGCGCCGATCTTATCTGCTGCGTCGGCTCCGAAAGCAAGTTTACGGTGTTTTCTCTGGAGGCTTTTATTATTACCGCTTCCGTTATGACGTACGTCATTCTCGGTCTCACCGGCTTTATGCCCTGGCATCCCGGTTGGCTGCTGCCGGTAATCGCGTTTTTGATTACGGCGATAATAGCCCTCGTCGCGCTGAAATCGAAATTGAAAGGAAGGTCGAAAACCGACGAAAAACCGTAACGAAAAATCCTTCTTAATGCAAAAATAAAAACCCGATTTTGGCGCGGAACGCTAAAATTTCGGGTTTTTTTCGTTTGTTAAACCGCGTCAGTCGATAAACTTTATATCTTTCCAGCTCCTGTATTTTACGAACGCCACTCCCTGTATCTGCGATACGTCCGCCATAAGTCCGAGATGGGAATCGAGAGAGATAAGCCTGTTGTCTCCGAGGAAAAACACCTTGCCTTCGGGCACGATAACCGTCAATTCGGTATATTTTTCCATAGGCTCGCAGATATAATCCTCGTTAAGAATGACGCCGTTGCGATATACGTGGTATAAAGAATCGCTTTCCGAATACTTGATTTCTATTTTATCGCCGCCCAACCCTATCACTCGTTTTACCAGATATTTTGAGTTTTCCGGCATAAAAAACACTATTATATCGTTGTATTTGACCTTCTGCGTACGGAAAAGCACCACTTTTTCTCCGTCGTGGACGGTAGGCTCCATCGAGTCTCCGTTTATCGGATAAATGACGAGATAATTATGGCTGAAATAGTATGCCCCCGCCATAAACAATATGAGAATAAGTACGAATACTATTACGCCGCGAAAGGTTTTTTTATTCACGCTCGACCTCTAAATAAACATTATCTTTCCGACGGTAACTCCGCTTGTGAGAATAGTCAGGCTCTTTACCCCCTCCCACTTTTCCAGAGGCTGCATATTGCCGTCCTTGAACGCAAAAGGCGTAAAAAGCGCGCTTGTAAAGGTATCCGCGCATTCCACGTTTTTGCTTGCGGTGTATTCTACGTTGTTTTCGTCCACCACTCCTACGCTCAGAACGTACTCCTTTTCGTCGGAATACGTGTCTATCTGCAACAGCCTCGTTTCGTCGAAGCCGTACTTATTGCCGATAGAATAGCTGACCATTCCGCCCTTGTCGCAACGTATCCCCTTCAAGCCTATGGGAATAGAGCTTTCGTTAAGAGAGCTTTTCAGAATTACCGGATCGTCGCTTATTTCCACGAAACCGCTTTCGTCCGGATACTGAAAAACGATCGGATTGACAAACGCCTTTCCTCTCTTCGATTTTTTGGACTCGAGCAAAGTATATACGACTCCTCCGTCGATAACGAGCCCGTTGACGTACTCCGCTTCGGGATAAGCGAACAGCATATCGCTCTCTTTTGCTTCCAGCTTGGCCAGATATCCACCGTCTCCTATATACTCGCCGTCCGCCTCGCGCCAGAAGCGCGTGGAATGATTGTTGTCGCCGTAAGAATATTTTACCCTTACTTCCTTAAGCTTTATACATCCGTCGGCTATTACCTCTCCGTAAATCTCGCCCTCGGAGTTCACTCTCACCGTAAGGGTTGGATTTTTGGGAGGAACGCAATATAAAAACGCGCTTTCCAGCCACTGCAATACCGTCTCGAAGCTCTTTTCGTCGATATTGTCCCGATACCCCGAGCTTACGCACAGAGTACATTGCGCTTCGATAAGGGACATGAGAGCGGGCGCGCGATCCACGTCGCTTTCCTTGCCGTTGCTGCCTATTGCGATTATCGTCGGCACCTTTACTCTCTTAGCGTACGCCGTTCCGCTCACCGCGGTTATCCATTGCATAAGCTCCCCTTCCACCGACAAAACTTTATCGGTAGCGTATCTGGGATAATCGACGTATTCTCTGTATCCGGCGCCGCCGATAAGGGCAAGTCCTACGGGTACGGAGTCCGTTCCGACGGTCTGCAAAGCTATCTCCGTCCCTCTTTTCAAACCCATTACCACTATTTCTTTTTTCTCGTCAAGCGTCTTTATCGCGGAAATAATTTTTCTTATTACGACGGTATAGAGATAATAACTCGTTTCTTTGGCGGTAGGACATACCTTATACAAATGCTCTCCGCCGTTTTTATAGATTCCGTAGCTTAACGACGGAGGATAACTCGTAAGCGTATCGTCGAATACTCCGCTGTAATCGGGCAATACCACCTCGTACCCTTCTCCGACGAGCTTTTCCACGACGTCCTCCTGCGCCCTCTTTTCAAAGTCGCCTATAAGCAAAACGACGTTGCCGCCGCTTCTCTCGGGTTCGTATACCGCCGTTTCGACGACCGCGTCGCCGTCCTCTGCGGAAAAGACGGTGACGGCATACCTTCTATAGGGCATACCCTCGCTCCTGTCCTCGATATTTCCGCGGAAGGTCTCGTCAAAATTTTCCCAAAGAGTGGTCGGAGTAATAATTTCGTTCATGCTTGTCCTTTAATATTTTCCCGTCTATTGTATCATAAGTTTTACGATTGTAAATCGCTTTTTCTTTTTTTCTTTCTTTTTTTAATTTCTTTTGCCGTCCGATACGACTTTTTAAGATAATCGAACGTCGATTTATCAAATGCGTTTATAAAAAACCTAAAAACCTGAGCCTTGCCCTTAAAAAACGACGGATTCGGATCTTTATCGTAATTTATATCGTATTTTTCCACCAAATATTCTTCAAAACCGTCGAGAGAGGACAAAAATTCGGCGTAATCTCCTCTTCCGCTCCAGGCGCGCTCCGCCACCGCAAAAAGTCTCGGATACGCGTTTTTTTCCAGCTTTTGCACGTCGTCGATATATTCCGTCCACAGCGGAGCCTCCAGCCCCGTCGCGGCGGAAGAGATTTCTTCCTCGTTATAATTATAGGTCTTTTTTAACGAAGTCATTCCCGCAGGATAATCGAGATAAAATCTGCTGAACGGACTGTAAATTACCCTTTTACCGCCCCTGACGAGATTTTTCGTCGCCGTTTTGTTCTTTGAGCTTTCCTGCCAATATTGCACGCAAAAATCCCCTTCGAGCTTCCCTCCTACCGTTCCGTCGTTCCATACGACAGCTTTCCTCCCCAACGATTCGAGGTGCTTTATCACGCGGTTGAGAAAAACGCATTGCAATTCCTCTTCGTCGTTGAGACGGTTGTCGATAATGGCTTTCTGACAATCGGGGCAGTCGAGATAACGGTATTTGAGGGCTTCGTCTCCGCCGATATGGATATATTCCGACGGAAATATGTCGCAAATTTCGTCAAGAACGTCCTTTACGAACAAAAAAGTGCTTTCTTTGCCGGCGCAAGCTATATTATCGTGTATTCCGAACCGTTCGCTCACCGCAATTTTTTCCCCCGTGCAACCAAGGATAGGATACGCGGCTATCGCCGCGGAAAAGTGACCGGGCATATCTATTTCCGGAACGACCTCGATAAATCTCTCCGCGCAGTACCTTACCACCTCTTTCATATCTTCACGCGTATAAAAACCGCGCCTTTCTTTTCCGTCTCCGCGAGTCTGTTTTCTCACGCTGCCTATTTCGGTAAGCAGCGGATATTTCTTTATTTCGGCGCGCCAGCCCTGATCGTCGGTAAGATGCCAATGAAATCGGTTCAGCTTTAATTCGGCGGCGACGTCAATCTGCCTTTTTAATTCCTCCACCGTAAAAAAGTGCCTGCAACAGTCTATCATAAAGCCGCGATACGGATATACGGGCTCGTCTTCGACGATAC
>JBJFAO010000242.1:0-6151 GCA_051887955.1 Christensenellales bacterium | reverse complement strand
CCCTTCCTGTTAAGATCCTTTTTATGGAGTGTCCCAAATGGGGTTCACTTCAAAACGTCGTTATCCTTTTAACTGTCTAAAATTTTTATGAGCGAATTGCGTTTATCGTTGCTCTCTATGTTTTTATAAAGACCTTTTATTTCGAGATTTTGCTGACGGAGACACCTTCGCGCGTATCCTTGATTTCGTATCCGAGATCGAAAATCTTGCTTCTTATTTCGTCGGCGAGGGCAAAGTTCTTTGCCTTTTTTGCCTGTTTACGTTCTTCTATCAAAGAAGCGATTTCTTCGGGATAATCGGTATTCTCTTTCTTTTCTTCCACCAGGCTGTCGAGAGACAAGCCGAGCACCTTATCGAATTTCAATACGAGGTCGTATATCTTTTTACTGCGAGGCTCTTTCAGCAGGTTGAAAGTAATACCGAGCGCGAGAGGGATATTGAGGTCGTCGTTTATTGCGTAGGCAAAGTCCGCTTCGTATTTTGCCAACGTTTCGTCGGATACGTCGGCGGTTCCCGTTTTGTGTTGCAGGACGGCGTTGTTCAGACGCTCGCGGCTTGTTTTTGCCGCCGTCATGCCATCGAACGTGAAATTCAATTTTTTTCTGTAATGGGCGTTGAGGCAGAAGAAACGGAAGTCGAGCGGAGCGTATCCCATTTCCGACAGCTGATCGAGGGTATAGGTGTTTTTTAGAGATTTGCTCATTTTTCCGCCGTCGACGAGCATAAATTCGCCGTGCATCCAGTAGTTTACCGTCTGTTTTCCCGCGAGAGCTTCGTTTTGTGCGATTTCGTTTTCGTGATGGACGGGAACGGCGTCTATTCCGCCGGTGTGCAGGTCGAAAACCTCTCCCAGATATTTGCGGCTCATTGCCGAGCACTCTATGTGCCAGCCGGGGAAACCCTTGCCCCATGGGCTGTCCCATTGCATAATGTGATTTTTATCGGCTTTTTTCCAGAGAGCGAAGTCGGCGGGATGACGTTTTTCGGAGTTTTCTTCCACTCTTGCGCCGGCTTCTTTTTCCTCTATCGACTGACCGGAAAGCTTGCCGTAAGAGGGAAATTTCGATATGTCGAAATAAATACCGTCGCTTATTTCGTATGCGTATCCCTTTTCGAGCAAACCCTTGACAAATTCTATCATTTCGGGTATGTGGTCGGTGGCTTTGGCGATAATTTCGGGCTTGTTTATATTGAGAGAAGCGATGTCCTTAAAGAATACGCCCGAAAAATATTCCGCGATTTCCCACGGGCTTTTTTGCTGTTCGCGCGCGGCTTTCTGCATCTTGTCTTCTCCTTCGTCTCCGTCGGAAAGAAGATGTCCCACGTCGGTAATGTTCATCACGCCTTTGTTTTTCCAGCCGTTGTAGCGAAAATCCCTGCGAACGAGGTCCATAAATACGTACGTGCGCAGATTGCCGATATGAGCGTAGCTGTATACGGTCGGTCCGCAGGAATACATAGTTACGAGCTTGTCTTTAATAGGTAAAAAATCTTCTTTTTTTCTTGTAAGAGTATTATAAACTTTCATATTGTCTCCGTCTTTTGCCTTTTTTGCAAACAAATATTATTTATCTTCATCCTCGTGCAACGTCTGAGCTATCGAATAGCGGCAGGGATGTATATTGAGCTTTTCCTCCACGGAGGAGAGTCGTACGTTTATGCGTTCGAATTCTTCCAGCACCGGATCGGGAAGCTTCTGATCCATATCGGAATATTTCTCTCCGTGCATTCTGACTACTCTTCCCGGCACGCCTACCACGGTGCAGTGGGGAGGAACGTCTTTTAATACGACGCTGCCCGCTCCGATTTTGCTGTGTTCGCCTATCGTAACGGGACCGAGAACTTTCGCGCCGGCGCATATCATAACGCCGTTTTGGATGGTGGGGTGGCGTTTGCCTACGTCTTTACCCGTACCGCCGAGGGTAACTCCCTGATAAATGGTGACGTTTTCGCCTATTTCGGTGGTCTCTCCTATTACGAGGCCCACGCCGTGGTCGATGAACAGTCCCTTGCCTATTTTTGCGCCGGGGTGAATATCGATACCCGTGCTACGTCTTGCCCGTGCGGAAATGAGGCGGGCGATAAACGTGTGTCCGTGAGTATAAAACCAGTGGGCTTTTCGATAAGCGCGGATTGCGCGGAAGCCGCCGTAGGTAAAATAGATTTCCGCTTTACTTGTCGCCGCGGGATCGCGGTCAAGGGCGGCTTGCAGATCGCTTTTTATATATTCAAACATAGTCGATAATCCAATATTATTCTTTCGTCTTCGCACGGGTGCGTACGAAAGTCCCGCGCGTTTTATCTTTCGGTTAGGTTAAAGCTACACAAGCTTACGCAGAGTCTCTTCGTCGGAATACAACGGATCTTCGAGCGCGCTGCGTTTTTTATTGCCGTAAGGAACGAACGTAGGACGTTTTTTGAGTCTGTTGCGGAAGAAGAGGGGCAATATCATCATCACGAAACTCAACGCTACGGGCAAAAGCATAAGCAAACCGATTCCGGCGCTTGCTTCCGGATTGGCAAGAAACGCCGCCTGGTCGGTAAGCGCGGAGAAGTAAGCCGAAAAGGCTCCGCCTATATCCGTGCCCTCTATCGTGGCGAATGCCGGAGAAATCAGCATAAGCGCGGAAAAGAGAAAGCTAAGGAAGGAAACGGCGTGCAGACGTCTTGAGGTGTACGTAAACAGACGCACGACGTTTATTATCACGTTGACTATTCCGAGGATAAACGAAACGATAAGGAACATTATCGTGCCGTACGTGCCGATATGGCGCATTATTACCGAACGGTCGAAATGCCCGTCCTCGTCCTTCTGAATTACGAGAGCGGCCTCTTTGGAGCCGGACAGGAAGCACAGGTAATAATAACTCGTCCCTTGGAACAGGGGATTGTCCTCCAGAAAATCGAGTCTGGTCTTTTTAAGCATGGGGGTATAAAACCACGCTTTTACGATGTCGAAGGGAGAAATGTATACCGAGGTCATGCCGAGATCGGCGTGCAGTTTCACCGTATCGGGGGTGTTGTTGCTCCCGTCGGTATAGGGCACGCCCTGGTCGGGCGCAGAGTATCCTTCGGCAAAAGTTCCGGAGGGCCAGACGCCGTCGTTTTTTATTTCTATATCCACGGTATCCGCTCCGAGCTTGTAGCTGAACATCGAATTGAGGGGAAAACCGTTGGCGTCCATTTGCGAAACGACGGAAGCCGGCAAAAACGCGCTCATTATGAAAACGGCGACGAAAACCAGACTGAATATCAACAAAAATATCGGCAGTCCCACGCCGTAATAGCGTTTTTTGCGGAACGCCGATTCGTAATCGAAGTCCATGTTATCGTACGAGGAATTATACCTTTTGGCTCCCTTTGTGGTGGACAGGGTGGCGGAAAGCACGTTCTGTTCGCTTTGCAGAGCGGAAGCCGCCTGCAGCTCGCTGAAAATTATGTCGCCGTTATAAACGCCGTTTTCCACCTTTACGAGCATCGTCTTGTAGTGTCTTTTCTGCTCTTTCAGGCGCGCCCGTTCGTAAGGGCTCTCGCTTTCGCGCAAAGCGACGTTGACGTCCTTTATTTTTCTTTTGAGAAGGGTGCAGAGAGCCGCGTCGTCGCGCTCGCTCCAACGCTTCGCTTTTCTTATAGATGCGGTGTTGTTGACCTTTACTGCCATTATGCCTCCGTACGTGCGCGATATGTCCGCGCATGATAAAGTAGCTTAGATAACATTATCGTAGTATATATTATATAGTGTAACGGCGATTTTTGCAAGAGGAAATAAAACAAATTGTTTTTTACGGAATCGGAAAGAAGCGATAATGCGACGAATACGAAGAAAAATCGACGCGTTTTCGACCGAAGCAAAAGACGTGTAAAATTTTTCCTCGGAAGCGGTACTTTGTGTAAAGCAACGTTAAAAAAGGGTATCCTGAACAGCGGTTTGGGATGCCCTTGTCTTAATATCGTGAAAAGCGCGCTCAATCGAATTTTTTCCAGTATTCGATGGGATTGTCGGTGTATTCTCCGTAGCACTCGTACCATTCGTCGGTGAGGAAAGGGTGTATTTTGTGTTTCGGTAGTTTCTCCGCGAGGCTCACTATTCCGTCGCGAACCTTTTTTGATATGATTTCCCGCTCTTTTCTCGCGGGTACGGAGGGATCGTAAATTATCGGTTTTCCCACCGACACCGTTTTCAAATCCTTGCATATATAAGTCGGATAAAAACGCAACAGCTTTCCGCAGGAAGTATAATAGAGTCTGCCGAGCTCGGAAAATCCCGAATAAAGCTCGTTCAGGTAAGGAGAAAATCCGGTCGGGCACTCCGGGAAAATAACGAGATTTTCGCCTTTCGCAAGAGCCTCCACGCTGTCTCTGAAGGTATCCAGCATGCGAGCGTCGTGGTATACCTTTATATGAGGAGTGCTTTCGAGCAAAGGCGTCAGGAAAAAGGCGGTTATTTTTGCCAGCAATTTCCATGGCTTTTTATGCTTTTTATTGGCGGCGGCAAAGAAGTCGTGGAATATAAAATCGGCGTTTTTATCCCGATTGACGACGTAATTTATAAGCCACATTTTTTTAGGCTCGGCGAAATAAAGAGTGGCGTAAGCCGGACCGTCCGCTCCCGAATGGTTGGCGAGGAACACGCACGGCTCTCCCTCGACGGGTTCTTCCTCGAAAACAAAATTCGGGCGAGGAAAAAACAGCTTTGCTATCGCCGTCATAAACGAAACGTAAAGTTTTTTCATTTTATTTTTTTGCATTGATTGTTCTGCTTGCGGCGGTAAAGAATATAGCTATCGTTTCCGCTCCGGTGTGGCAACCGATTACGGGGTTGAGGGGGAATATGCGCACCTCTTCCACTCCCGGTATCGCGCGCAGGCGTTCGGCGACGTATTCCGCGTCTTTTATGCAATCGCTGTGCGTAAGAAAAATACTCTTGCAGTCGCCGTCGTAGAGGCTTTTTACCTTGTCGCACAGAGCGTTTAAGGACAGCTTTCTCGAAATGGTCTTTTGATACGGAGTGAGTCTTCCGGCTTCGTCGGTATACATAAGAGGCTTTATCTGCAACAGATTGCCGATGAAGGCTTCAGCGTCGGAAACTCTTCCCGTCCTTGCCAACGAACGCAGGTCGTTTATGGTAAACACGTGATTTATTCGCTGTATCATAGAAAGGGCATAGTCGCGACAAGCTTCTATATCCGCGCCCTCCCGCGCTTTTTTTGCGACGAGATAGACGAGGAGCCCTTGTCCTGCCGATTGACTTTTGGTATCGACTACGTAAATCTTTCTGTCGGGATAGGAGGCTTGCAATTCTTTAGCCGCGCTGACTGCGTTGGCGTAAGTGCCGCTGAGCACCGACGAAAAGGACAGGTGGAGAATATCCGCCCCTTTTTCGAGAGCTTCCGAAAAGAAGTCGGTGAATTCGGCAAAGCCCGGTTGGCTCGTAGAGCTTCGGGCTCCTCCGCGTAGTTTGTTATAAAATTCCGACGGATTGAAATTTTCGCACGGGTATTCTTCGCCGTCGACGAAATAGTGTAAATTGATGATTTTTATGTTAAGCTCCGCCAACGTTTCCTGCGGCAGGTCGCAGGTGTTTTCCGCGGAAATAACGAATTTCTGCATGATAGATTCCTCCGATATAAGTTTTTTTGGTCGAGCTGCGTCAACTTATAAACCGTAAAGGAATCTTTTCGAGAGGAAAAACAAATCGCGGGCGTCGTCGCAGCTTCGGTAAAACGAGGGAATGAGATAGCCGCCGCCGTTCGTCGAGCGGGAACGGGAAACGTGTTTTTCGTCCGTAGCTTCGAGACAGAGCGCAATCAACGCCTTTATTACGAGAAAAAATAAAATAACGAGAGAATTTTTATCCTGCAGAATAGCCGAAACGTCTTCAAGGGTATAACCTTGATCCGCGATTTTTTTATCCAGCTTGCGTAACGCTTTGGTTAGGTGCAGTTCCTTTGACATAATATATATTATATAGGTAAACGCTTTGAAAATCAACACAAATTTTCAATAGTCGGATTCAGCCGCGCGACGAAAGCAAATTTTCGAGCTCTTCCTGCAAAGACAACCACTCTTCCGCGTATCCGTCCGTTTCCCCTTTCAGGTCGGCGATTTCGCGCTCGATTTCGCCTATTTTTACGTAGTCGGAGTAGACGTC
>JBJFAO010000241.1:0-6195 GCA_051887955.1 Christensenellales bacterium | reverse complement strand
GTTCGCCATAATCTGGGTATATATCGTCGTGGCTATAAGAGAAAGCAGATACATACCTATAAGGAAAAGCATAAGAGGCAGCAGCTCGCCCGATATTTCGGCGTAGGTGAGCCCCGATTTGAGAGCCTTTTCGATAATCTGAATTACGTTGTTGGTAAAAAACGACGGAATGGCCGCGGTGACGGAACAAAACAAAATACAGAATATCGTCACGGGCAGCAATACGGGATAATAACCGAACAACATTCGGAACACCCTTCCGAGGCTTTTTGCGGAGGGAACCGGTCTTTTATTCTTGTTCATTGTCGCCTCCATTTACTTGTTGATCATACACTTCTTTATAGATTTCGCAGGAACTTAACAGCTCGTCGTGTTTTCCGACCGCTTCGATGCGCCCGTTGTTCA
This sequence comes from Christensenellales bacterium, assembly GCA_051887955.1. Taxonomy (GTDB): domain Bacteria; phylum Bacillota; class Clostridia; order Christensenellales; family DTU072; genus CAG-1782. The sequence continues at coordinate 5,790 of JBJFAO010000241.1, read as the reverse complement.
TTACGAGGATTAGGTCCGCGTCTTGTACCGACGCGATTCTCTGCGCTATGATTATTTTCGTCGTTTCGGGAATAAATTCTTTGAAGCCGTTTCTTATAAGGGCGTCGGTCTTTGTGTCCACCGCGCTCGTAGAGTCGTCCAGAATAAGTATTTTCGGCTTTTTCAGCAACGCGCGCGCTATGCACAATCTTTGCTTTTGTCCGCCGGAAACGTTGGTTCCTCCCTGTTCTATAACGGTATCGTAACCGTCGGGGAAGGAGCGTACGAAATCGTCGGCTTGCGCAAGTTTGCACGCCGCTATCATTTCTTCGTCCGTAGCCTCTTCGTTGCCCCAGCGCAGATTATCCTTAATCGTGCCGGAAAAGAGCAGATTTTTTTGTAAAACCATAGCTACGCTGTTGCGTAAGGAAACGACGTCGTAATTTCTTACGTCCTCGCCTCCGACCTTCAAGGAGCCTTCCGTCACGTCGTACAGTCGGGGAATGAGCTGCACGAGAGAGGATTTTCCGCTGCCCGTGCCTCCTATTATGCCGACCGTCATACCCGACTCTATCTTTACGTTTACGTCCGCGAGAGCGTATTTTTTTGCCGAGGCGGAGTATTTGAAATTGACTCGGTCGAATTCCACGCTTCCGTCTTTTACCGTCGTCACGGGGTCGGTCGGATTTTTCAATACCGGCTCTTCGACGAGAACTTCGTTAATACGTCTTGCCGATTCGGTGGTCATAGTCAGCATGACGTAGATCATGGAAAGCATCATGAGGGACATAAGCACCTGCATTCCGTAAGTAAGGAGGGCTTGCATATCTCCCACGTTGAGGCTGACGCCGTTGCTCGAAATAATCAATTTCGCGCCGATCCACAGAATAAACACGGTATTTACGTACATACACAGGTTCATAAGCGGATTGCCGAAAGCGACTATTCTTTCGGCTTTCGTAAAGTCTTTTCTGATATTGTCGGACGAAACGCCCAATTTTTGTTTTTCGTACTCTTCGCGCGCAAACCCTTTGACCACGCGCATGCCGCGCACGTTTTCTTCGATGGATTCGTTGAGAAGGTCGTACTTTTTGAACACTCTGCGGAAGGCGGGCAGAGCGGCTTTTCCGATAAGCACGAGACCGAAGGCGAGCACGGGAATGATTATTGCGAAGGACCAGGCGAGGCTGCCTCCCTTGACGAAAGCCATTACCGTGGAAAAAATCAACAATAACGGCGCTCTTATCGCGATTCTTATCAACATCATAAACGTAATTTGTACGTTATTTACGTCGGTAGTCATTCTCGTGACGAGGGACGCGGAAGAAAATCTGTCGATATTCTCGAAAGAGAAGGTCTGAACTTTTCTGTATATATCTCCGCGAAGATTTCTGGCAAAACCGGCGGAGGCTTTGGAGCAGGTAAAACCGGCGAGACCGCCGCAGGCAAGAGACGTTATTGCCAAAGCGACGAGGATTCCTCCCGTTTTCAGTATACTGCTTACGTCTGCCCCTCCGCGTTCGATTACGTTGATTAAATCGGCGGTAAAGAACGGGATACAGGTTTCTATCAGAGATTCGCATACGATTAAAATAAGGGTAAAGACCGTAGGTCTTTTGAACTCCCTTATGCTCTTCGCAAGCTGTTTTATCATAAAAAAATTTTCTCCTTAATAAATATATATATACCTTATCGAGTGAAAGGATAAGACACTTTTTTGCAAATGTCAAGCAAAACGTTCAAATCTTAACGTAACGAAATTTTATTTAGATAGTCTTAAAACAGAACGTAAGAATCGGGTTTTTTAATGTGTAATCGGAGCGAAATCGAGAGAACTCGAGCTTTTTAATCGTATATCACTTCTTTTAGGCATAGCCCTTGCGCGGGATAGGTTTTCCCGGCGAGCTTTCTGTCCCCCGTCGCAAGAACGTTTTTTACGGCGTTTTCGGGTAAAAGTCCGACGCCTATATAAGCGAGAGTCCCCGCGATTATTCTTACCATATTGTATAAAAATCCGTTCCCCGTTATTTCCAGCGCGATATCTTCGCCGTCGCGCGTCAGAGACGCCGAAAAAATCGTTCGGACCGTGGTTTTTATACCGCTGCCCGTCGAGGAAAAACCGACGAAATCGTGCGTGCCCACGAGATCTTCGCAAGCGGAGCGCATTTTGTCGAAATCCACGGTTTCGTACGGAATGCGTGCGTAAAAATCGTTTTTCAGCGGATGTAACGTTCTGGAAACGTACATTTTATAGACGTAAGTCTTTTTTTTCGCCGAGTATTGCGCGTGAAAGTCGTCCGCGACCTGCTCCGCCGACAGAACCCTTACGTCATCGGGCAGAAGCGTGTTGATTGCGTAGGCTATTTTTTTTACGGGAACGTCGCCGTCGTAATCGAAGTGAGCCTTTTGACCGAGGGCGTGCACTCCTCCGTCCGTCCGTCCGCTTGCCGAAAGCACTATTTTTCTGCGGAGCAGAACGGTGAGCTTGTCTTCGAGCACTTCCTGTACCGAAAGGGCGTTTTTTTGCCGTTGCCACCCGGCGTAATTTTTTCCGTTGTATTCTATGGTAAGCAGTATCCTCATTTTACAACAGTCCGAAAAATCCGCATCGGATGATTATTACGAGCGCAAGGAAGACCGCAACGAACAGGGCGCAGAAAAGATCGCGGAGAGCGAACTTCAGCGATTTCATTTTCGTTCTTTTGTCGGTGGCGTTGTAGCATCTTGCGTCCATAGCGAGAGCAAGCTCGTCCGCCCGACGGAATGCGGATACGAAAAGAGGAATAAGAACGGGCAAAAGCGCCTTTGCGCGCTTAATGAGATTTCCGTTGTCGAAGCAGGCGCCGCGCGCTTTTTGCGCCATCATTATTTTATCGATTTCTTCGGTAAACGACGGGATAAAACGCAGGGCTATGCTCATAATCACCGCAACGTCGTGCACGGGAAAACGTATCCACTTCAACGGCGTGAGCAAGCTTTCCAGCCCGTCGGTCAGATTGACCGGAGTGGTGGTGAAAGTAACGAGAGAGGTGCTCAGCACCAGGAAGATAAGGCGCATCGCCATTTTGGAGGCGAAGATAAGTCCCTGGTCTGTTATTTTTATTTTCCACCACGACCAGAGAACCGTGCCGTTTTTGTAGAAAAACACGTTGATGATAACGGTTATAAGAACCACGAACAAAACGGCTTTTACCGATTTTAGGACGCTTTTTACGGGAATACGGGATACCAATATCACGATAGCGAGAAACGAGAAGCAGGCGAGGTACGCCCAATACGATTCGCTGAGAAACACCGCGACGATATAAATTATGCTCGCTATGAGTTTCGTCCTCGGATCGAGTTTGTGAATTACCGAATCGGTAGGATAGAATTGACCGAAAGCTACGTCACGCACGGCTGCCTCCGAGTGCGGCTATAAGGGCGTCCGCAAGTTGTTTTTCCGTAAGCAGATCCGGCAGGTCCATACCCCTTTGTCTCAGTAAGCGCACGATTTTCACCACGTGCGGAACGGCGAGTCCGAGCTCTTCCACGTTCCGTCCGTAAAAAAGCTCGGCGGGAGTGGAGTCGGCGACGAGGGAGCCGTTGTTAAGGAGAATGACTCTGTCGCAGTATTCGGCGATTTCGTCCATATTGTGACTTACGGTTATTACCGATTTCAAAAAGCTCCCTTTTAACGAGGAGATAAGACGCAGCATATCCTTTTTACCCGCCGGATCGAGACCTGCGGTAGGCTCGTCGAGAACCATTATTTCGGGACGGCAGGCAAGTATCCCCGCGATGGCGACTCTGCGTTTTTGTCCGCCGGAAAGCTCGAGGGGAGAGCGGGACTTTATTTCTTCGTAATCGAGCCCGACCATGGTCACCGCTTCTTTGGCGGCTTGCTCCGCTTCTTCTTTGTTCATGCCGAAATTTATAGGGCCGAATTTTACGTCCGCTTCGACCGTGTCGGCAAAAAGCTGATATTCGGGATATTGAAAGAGCATTCCCACACCTTTCCGCAAGCGTTTTAAGTCGGGTTTTTTTGCCGAAAGATCTACGTCGAATACGTGCAGACTGCCCGATTGCAGCCTGATAAGTCCGTTGAGATGTTGAATAAGAGTGGATTTTCCGCTTCCGGTAGCTCCGATTATTCCGACGGATTCTCCTTCTTTAACCGAAAAAGAAATGTCGCTGAGGGCGATTTTTTCGAAAGGGGTATTCCGGCTGTATACGTAGGAAAGATTCTTTATATCAATCTGCATATTTCCTCCGCAAGCTCTTCGTCGGTAAGAGCCGTTCCGACGTCGAAGCCGGCGTTTTTCAGTTCCGCGCTAACGGCGGTAGCCACGGGCAGCTCGAGTTTGGCTTCCTTTATGGTTTTTTCGTCGGAAAAGATTTCGTACGGAGTGCCCGAAGAGATGATTTTTCCGTTGCTCAATACGAAAATTTTGTCGGCGTCGAGAGCTTCGTCCATATAGTGCGTGATAAGAATAACGGTTATATTGCGCTCTTTATTGAGCTTTTTTACCGTTTCGAGCACTTCTTTTCTTCCTTCCGGATCGAGCATGGCGGTTGATTCGTCGAGGATAAGAACGGACGGAAGCATAGCGAGAATCGCCGCGATGGCTATCCGCTGCTTTTGTCCTCCCGACAGCTTGTGTGGAGTGCGTTCGCGGTATTCGTACATATTGACCGCCTTCAACGCCCAATCGACGCGCCGACGTATTTCGTCGGGGGGTACGCCGAGATTTTCGGGGCCGAACGCTACGTCGTCCTCTATTATGGAAGCTACGGTCTGATTGTCGGGATTTTGAAATACCATTCCCACCTTGCTGCGTATTTCGTAGCATAATTTTTCATCCGCCGTGTCCAATCCTGCGACGGTTATTTTACCTTCGTCCGGCACGAGAAAGCCGTTGAAAAGCTTAGCGAGCGTAGATTTGCCGCTTCCGTTGTGTCCTAAAAGCACGACGAAATCGCCCTCGTGGATTTCGAGAGTTACGTTTTCGACGCCTTTCGGTTCTCCTTCGTCGCTTTTGTAGTGGTAAGTCGCTCCTTCCGAGCGTATGACGGCTTCTTTCATAGGTACGATTTTAGCATAACGCAAAAAAAATGGCAATTATTTTGACGCCTGTGCGTACGTACGGGTGCTTTAAGGAAAATGCGGCCGATAATTTTCGGTTTTTGCGCCGTCGATTTTTGGCGCAAACGCTTTACAAAACGGTTAAGATAACCGATAATAGCGTAGAGGTAATTCTGGATGGACGCAATTCTTATAGCAATAATAATTATCCTGTGTCAATACCCTTTGGCTATATTGACTCTCGTCGCGCTTTTTCGTTCTTCCGAGACAAAAAATGCAATGATTGCCTGGAACGTTTTTATTATCGGAGTGCCGTTTATCGGCGCGCTAATCTATTGGATTTATTTTCTTATAAAAGGACGCAAAAAATCAAAAAAGACAGTTTCGGTATCCGATAATACGCAATCGGAAGAATAAAAACGGTAAAATAATTTTTAGCGCAAACGCGTTTCCTTTTGAACGGATTGCGTTATACGTGTAAATTTTCAGCGATATTATAAATTTTCGACAAAATAAAATGCAAATAAACCGCGGGGAAACGGTCAAAACCGTTGATTTCGGCGGTTTGTTTTACGCTTGGTTTTCGGGTTTATTTCATAGTTTTTACAGGTCGTCGACGTCCTGAACGGGAGTAAGGTCGTCGGTGGTAAATTTTTCTTCCGACGGTATTCTCGTCCCGGTATAGCTCCCGTCCGGATCGTTGTTTTTGTCGGCATAAGGCGGTTTTTTGATTTTTTTGAGCATTT
>JBJFAO010000240.1:0-6197 GCA_051887955.1 Christensenellales bacterium | reverse complement strand
CAGGATCTTCTGGATTTATCAATAAGCCATTTATTAATGCTCTCACATTATTTTGATTTATGTTTATCATATAATCAAAAAAATAATCGGCTGAAATTATTCTTTCAAATATTTCTATTTGATTTTTAGAAACAACTTTTTGACATAATCCAGCTAAATGATATAAACATTCACGATAATCAGGAAAATTCACGGAAAAGAAATACTGGATAAATTTCTCATTAGATAACAGCGATTCGATATATTTCTTAAGTACATCACGTTCTTCTTTAGTGAAATCTAAATAAGAAATAAGAACTATAGAGTTTGTAATAGTTGCCCAAAAGGACGATTGGTACGTTATAGTCGCATAATTAATTGATTCAATTAAGTTCTTAAACGTTTCTAGTATGAATTCATTCGGACAATTTAAACTTATTTTATCTACATGATATTTATTAATTAAAGCTATTAAGGATTTCGTTGAAATAAATTTTGTTATTATATCCCAGTCCTTAAAACCAACTGAATATTTTTTTATCTTACTTTCAAATCCAAGCCAAGAAGTTTTTTTGTCCATATATGTACCATTAGTGCAAAAAATCGCTTCTATATATATCGACAATATGGCTTTTATATCTGCTAAATGTTCACAAAATAGCGTATTATAAAAATAGTAATTGTAAACTTCTATTGCTACGGATTTTATATTATATAACTCAATTAATGAAGAATTTGTTGATAACGTATTCCCTGAATAAAATGTTTTTAACTTTTCTAATTTATCTTTTAAATATATTTTTTTATCTTTAAAGCCATTAGCAATCTCCTTGAATAATGAGTATAGCTTTTGTTTCTCTTTAGACGTGAAATTATCTAAATAATTGCTTAATTTCGTGAGGTCGAAGCGATAAGATCGTAAAGAATCTAAAACGGCATAATTATAAAGGTAAATAAGTTTTGCATTATCATTTAACTCATAAAATGCTATCTTATGATAGGAGTCACACATCTGATTTGTATAGTAGGTAATAAAGTGTTGATAAAAGGTTTTTTTAAAGATATTTTGTTCACTTTCCAATAGGTTTAAAAGTTCTTTATAATTATTACTCAAGTAATATTTATATAGATCATCAGAAAATAGCGTACTCCTTTCTGTAGTTGCTATCGTGTACAAGCCATTTTTCAAATTAAACTCATTCCAGTATTCTATAAAATATATTCCGTTGTCAAACATTATTTGTTTGATTCGTTTTGAATATACGTCGTCACACTCACAAATCTCCTTCAATCTAGTAAAATCTTTTTCCGTATGAAGAGTTAAAGTATTATCGGTTCTTTTGAGTTTTGTGATTTTAAGAAGATTAAGTAGATTATCATACGGAACGAAATTTATATTATCAATCTTTTTCGTAATACTGTTAATAAAGGCAGCATAGTCAAATGTACTTTCAAGCGGTGGATTATGTATTATCTTCAAGAAGCTATATAACCTTTTACCAAGATCGTCGGATAACATAGTGGGAATATTTTCAACAAGTGGCATTTGTCGTAAATTTAACACGCTTATATGATTCTTTTCGATATATGTTTGTTGTATATCCCCAATTGATTCTTCATCTAGCACTAGATAGCCAATATTTTTTCCTTCCAAAGCATCATTTTGTTGTCGCATAAAATTAAGCCAACTAATAATGAGTTTAATATTATAATCGTTTAATGAATAGCCTAAAAACAAAATCATATGATTTGTTAATAAGGCTTTTACAAACAATTCAATTAAAACACGTCTTTGAGAAAATTCTAGATAGTCTTGTTCTTTAAGGACAATAGAATTTTTGTTGTTGATATCGCCGTGCATTTTAATTATGTACTTATTAGCATCTGAAACGAGTAAATCCTTATCTTCTATTACAACCTTATATTGAGAGCGCAACTCATTTGATGATGACTCAAGCAAAGTATCATAATTGGTAGTAATAATATGGACAGGATTTAAATCAAAAATAACAGAAGATAACGGCGCATCGACTTTATTCTTTTTAATGTACTTGGCGAGTATTCTATTATATTTTTTCTTATTTTGATTATAGAGGTATTGAGGTATTTTAAGATATTCGTCATTAGAATAAGAGTCCTTCAGTCTGCAAGATTCATCACACTTATCTGCTTTTTGCTTGCACACATTACACTTCGAATAGCCAACTGCCTTTGCCATTGCTTTTACCAAATCATCCCAACTAGGTAAACCTTCAACATTGCGAGAAACTCCCGAACCAACAAATATGATTAGCTTATCGCTTTCAGATTTTTCTCTAATGATGCCTATTGCTTCAAGTAAATTTGTCATTTCTTAAGTACCTCGATTTGCTTCACTTTTATAAATTATAGCATAAAAAGCAAATCATTTCTACTAATCGAAATTAAAAACGCCAACACTTGACTATTGCAAAAACGGTGTTCAGATAATTAACGTTGGGGTCACCAGACAAAGTAAAAACGAACCCGTTTCTATTAGGAGACGGGTTCGTTTTTTTTATTGGAGTTTATAAATAGTTTCAAATCGGTTATAAATTTTTAATTTGCGTATACGGTATTTTATATTTTGCGCGTTGGGTTTGACGGGAATAGGAAGTTTGCTATTGATTTTGCAGTAGGGGATATGTTAAAATAAATATTATAAAATTTTTATGAGGTAGATTATGGCCGATTTGGAAAAGATACTTAAAAATTTGACTTTGGAAGAAAAATGCGCGCTTTGCTCGGGAATCGATTTTTGGCACACCACGCCCATTAAAGATAAAGGAATCGAGAGCGTGACCGTAAGCGACGGTCCGCACGGCTTGCGCAAGGAGAAGAAGTCGGAGGCCGACGTAGCCAACGTGATGCAGGAGAGCGAAAAGGCGACCTGTTTTCCGACGGCGGTTACCGTAGCTTCGAGCTGGAACGTGGAGACGGTGAAAAAGATGGCTGAGGCAATCGCAGAGGAAGCGATCGATCAAGGAGTCGACGTCGTTCTCGGCCCCGGAATTAACATAAAGAGAAATCCTTTATGCGGAAGAAATTTCGAGTACTTTTCGGAAGATCCTTATCTTGCCGGGGAATTGGGCGCGACGTACGTCAAGGCTATGCAGGACAAGCACGTGGGGACTTCGCTGAAGCATTTTGCCGTCAATTCGCAAGAGAAAAGGCGCATGTCGGTCAGCAGCGAAGTAGACGAAAGGGCGTTCAGAGAAATCTATCTTTCCGCGTTTGAAAATACCGTAAAAAAAGCGCAGCCGTATACTGTGATGTGTTCGTATAATCCCATCAACGGCGTATATTCGAGCGATAACAAATACCTGCTTACCGATATTCTGCGCGACGAATGGGGCTATACCGGCATAGTCGTATCGGATTGGGGCGCGGTTAACGACAGAGTGAAAGGAATCGTCGCCGGTCTCGATTTGCAAATGCCGTCGGACGAGGGGATATGCGACAGGGATATTGCGGAAGCGATAAAAAGCGGCGCGTTAAAGGAAGAGCAGCTTGACAAAGTCGTAATGCGCATGCTTGAATTTATAGATAAGTGTCTTGCGGACAGAGTCATTACCGGCAACAAGAAATGCGACTACGAAGCGCATGCCGAAATAGCGGCGGAAATAGCCGCCGACGGCGCGGTGCTTTTGAAAAACGACGGCGCATTGCCGTTGAAGAAGGAAGAAAAGCTTGCCGTAATAGGCAGTCTTGCAAAAAATATGAGATATCAGGGAAGCGGTTCTTCGCAGATAAATCCGTACAGCCTCACCTCGTTTACGGATTATCTCGACAGTATGGGTGAAAAATACGCGTACGCCGACGGATACGGCAAGTCCGACGTGCCGGACAAAGAGAAAATCGAGGAGGCGAAAAACATAGCCAAAATAGCGGATAAGGCGTTGTTGTTTATCGGACTTACCGACGAATACGAAAGCGAAGGCTTTGATAGAACGCATTTGTCTTTGCCGGCTTCTCACAATGAGCTTATTAAAGAAATACTTTCCGTCAACGAAAACGTAATAATAGTGCTCGCTGGCGGTTCGCCTGTCGAAATGCCGTGGCTTAACGACGTGAGAGCCGTTCTCAATATGTATCTTGCAGGAAGCGCGGGCGGAAAGGCTTGTTATAAATTGCTCTACGGCGAAGTAACCCCCAGCGGAAAGCTTGCCGAAACGTATCCGATAAGCCTTGACAGCAATCCGGCATACAAATATTATCAAATGGGTCCCCAAACCGTGGAATACAGAGAGAGCATATACGTCGGCTACCGCTATTTCGACAAGGCGAAGAAAGACGTTTTGTTCCCGTTCGGATACGGACTAAGCTATACTACGTTCGAATATTCCGATATGAGCTTATCGTCAGATCATATCGACGAAAACGATTTGCTTACGGTCAGCTTTACCGTGACGAACACCGGCACAACGGACGGAGCGGAGGTAGCTCAGGTTTACGTAAGAGATGTAGAGAGCACCGTTTTCCGCGAGGATAAAGCGTTAAAGGGCTTTGTTAAGGTGTTCCTGAAGGCGGGCGAGAGCAAGAAAGTCAGCGTTGAGCTCGACAGACGTAGCTTTGCGTTTTACGACGTCAAAAAATGCGACTGGACAGTCGAGAGCGGAGAGTTCGAAATACTCGTCGGAGCGTCGAGCCGCGATTTGCGTTGGACGAAGAAAGTATTCGTTAACGGCACGGCGGTCGAGTGCGATTGCGCCGAAAAATTAAGCTCGTATTATGCGCCCGATAAGGCGACCGATTTCCCTGCGGAGGAGTTTGAAGCGTTGCTCGGAAGAAAACTGACGGTAAATCGTCCCTTTAAGAAAGGGGAGATAGGCTATAACGCTACGATAGGGGATTTGGGCGTCTGCTGGATAGGCAAGCTTATCAAGTGGGCGGGATACAATTTCGCAACTATCGTATTGCCGAAGGACACGTCGGAATCTATGAAGAAGATGGTAAAACTTGCGGCGATGGATATGCCGTTGCGCAATTGCTACGCAATGACCAACGGAATGGTTCCGAAAAAGGTTATCGACGGTCTGATAGCGCGGTGCAACGAAGGTCCGTTTGTCGGCTGGGGCAGAATTTTCGGAGGATTTTTCAACAAACCGCAAAAGAAATCGGAAATATATAAGAATTAAGGATGAAACTCGTAATTGCAAGCAACAACGCAAATAAAGTGCGCGAAATAAAAGAAATACTAAACGGCTTCTTTGAGGAGATATACTCCTTAAAGGAGCTCGGAATCGCTCTCGACATGGAAGAAACGGGAAGCACTTTTTACGAAAACGCGTATCTGAAAGCGAAAGCCGTGTGCGACTTGACGAACGCTTGCGCAATAGCCGACGACAGCGGATTGTGCGTGAACGCTCTCGACGGCGCGCCGGGACTTTATTCGGCAAGATATGCCGGTGAAGAACAGGACGACGCCGCTAATAAAAAGCTCTTGCTTAAAAATATGGAAGGAATAACCGACCGAAGCGCATATTTCGTTACGTCGATAGTGTTGCTTTATCCCGACGGCAGAGAAATATGCGCAGAGGGCAGAACGGAGGGCGAGATATTGTATGGAGAAGAAGGGGATAACGGCTTCGGATACGATCCGCTTTTTTTCAGCGCGGATTTACGTAAAAGCTTCGGGCTGGCAACGGCGGAAGAAAAGAACGCGGTAAGTCATAGGGGCAGAGCCTTGCGCCTACTCGAAGAAAAACTCTGCTCGCGTAACGAATAAAATTTTATTGACAATAACGCTCCTTTGTGTTATTATCTATTAAGCTAAATAATTCAGCTGGAGAAATACCCAAGTGGCTGAAGGGGCTCCCCTGCTAAGGGAGTAGTACGTTGATAGCGTAGCTCGGGTTCAAATCCCGATTTCTCCGCCAAATAAGGACGTAGAATAGGATACAAGAAATTGTGCTAATCTGCGTTCTTTATTGCTTTTTAGGGGGAGTCTTGCCCTTTTGAGCATAAATTACATAGTTTGCGATAAAAAGAGCCTATCTTTCGGATGTGTTTGCGCCCCCGGTGGATGGGCTCTTTTGCTTTCATTAAAATTATGGGTATTATTAAAATTGTAGTCAAAATTAAAATATAGCATATGGACGAGAGAACAGAGTTTCTTTTGTTGATTCCTATAAAATAAGCTGCAAGAAAGTCTTTATTAAGCGATATAAGAAAATATCAATTAACCACAACTATTAACA
>JBJFAO010000239.1:0-6235 GCA_051887955.1 Christensenellales bacterium | reverse complement strand
CGACGGAGAGTCTTTTAATTAAACTAAGATTATAATGCGCAAAATTTTTAGTCAGGTTACGGGGACTATTTTCCCCGTGTTCGCGTCCTGAAAAATGAGCCAGTATCCGTCGTAGGGCTTTATCCCTTCCACCGCGAGATAGCTTGCTATTTCGTCGGCTATTTTTGGGGGCGTCGACGTTTTCGCGCCGGGGACGCCGTATCCTATCAACACGGTGCGGTTGTTTTCGTTGAGCTTTCCTACGACGTAGTATTCCTCTCCGTCGTAATAAATTTTTATCCAGGAAGAATTCGGTATAAGGGCGTTAAGATAGCTTTCGGCGGGGTGTATTACAAACAGCTCGTCGAGCTTTTCCCTTATTCCGCCGTAAAAGTCGTCGCGAGACGCCGAAAGTCTTTCGAGAAAAGATTTTTTCTCATCGTCGAGGTCGGCAGAGGCGTTTTTCGTCTCTTCTTCGCTTTCGGTATCGTCCGGTTTTTCGTCCCTTTCGGTAGCTTCGACGTCGTCTTTTTCGTCGTCGGGTGAAAAAAGAGGTTCGGTGACGAGAGTTTCTTCTTTTACTTCGAAATGCGAAATAAGATCCTTCAGTCGCAATCCGCTGCCTCCTCTCGCCACGAGCTTTTCGCCGTCGGCGACGACGCAGCCTATCGAGTCGTTTTGCTGAAACGTGACGTTAAGAAGAGGTATCTCCGTTTTTTCTCCCGTCAGTACCGCGAAAACGGGATTTCCGTTGCCCACTCTTATGCCCGCGCGCATACCGCTACGGAAGTTCGAGCCCACTATTTTTGCTCCGACGTCGTTGCCTACTCTTATTACGGAAACGTATCCTTCCGCGTCGGCGTCAGTTAAAATTACCGTCTTTTTTATAAGATTCATATTACCGATCCCCCCAAAAAACTACTTACAAATTATATGACGAGCTTAGTCGCGTTATGAAAAGGGAAGGGCATATCTCGTATAAATTTATCGAGCGTATAAAAAAACGAACCGCCTTGCGACGGTTCGTTTCGTTTCAAAGTATTCCCGAATTAGTCTTTCTTCGCGAGAGCTTTGTATCTTTCGCGTCTCTCGGCGGCTTCTTTCTCGTTGATTTCGAAGAGCTTTTCCGCCTGCGCGGGGAAGAGTTTTTTCAAGCTTGCGTATCTGGTTTCTCCTACGAGGAAGGCTTTGTAGTCTTCGGTGGGATCCTTACTGTCGAGGGTGAAGGGATTTTCGCCCTTTTCTGCAAGCTCGGGATTGTAGCGATAGGTCTGCCAATAACCGCAGTCCACGGCTTTCTTCATTTCGGCAATGGAGTTGCTCATATTGATACCGTGGTTGATGCAGGGCGCGTAAGCTATTATGAGGGAAGGACCGTTGTATGCTTCCGCTTCCTTCATAGCCTTTACGACCTGTTCGGGGTTGCTGCCCATGTTGACCTGAGCGACGTACACGTAGCCGTAGCTCATAGCCATCATACCGAGGTCTTTCTTCTTGGTCTTTTTACCGCTTGCGGCAAATTTCGCTATAGAACCGGTAGGCGTGGACTTGCTTGCCTGTCCGCCGGTGTTGGAATATACCTCGGTGTCGAGGACGAGGATGTTTACGTCTTCTCCCATAGCGAGCACGTGGTCTACGCCGCCGTAGCCGATATCGTACGCCCAGCCGTCTCCGCCGAAAATCCATATCGACTTTTTGACGAGGCAGTCGGCGTTAGCCTTGATTTCCGCCATGATTTCGGGACAAGCGGTTTCGCTTTCGATAGCTTCGAGCACTTTTTCCGAAGCGATTTTGCTCTTTTCGGCGTCGTCTTTGGAAGCTATCCATTCGCAGAAGGCGGCGTTGGTTTTTTCGTTTACGGAGTCGAAAGCGGCGCGCATGTTCTCTTCGATTTTCTTTCTTCTCTGAGTTACCGCAAGGTTCATACCGTAACCGAATTCGGCGTTGTCTTCGAACAGGCTGTTTGCCCAGGCGGGACCGTGTCCCTTATCGTTTACCGTATAAGGACAGGTGGGAGCCGAGCCGCCGTATATTGAAGAACATCCGGTAGCGTTTGCCACTATCATTCTGTCGCCGAAGAGTTGGGTAACGAGTTTTACGTAAGGAGTTTCGCCGCAACCAGCGCATGCGCCGGAGAATTCGAACAAAGGCTTGGCGAACATGCTTTCCTTTACGGAGTTGGTGGTGTAAACCTTATCGTTTTCGGGAAGAGCTTCCGCGTATTCCCAGTTCTTGGCTTCGCATTCGATAGCTTTCGCGATGGGAACGAGGGTAAGCGCTTTTTCTTTTGCGGGGCATACGTTGGCGCAGCTGCCGCATCCGGTACAGTCGTACGGGCTTACCTGGACTCTGAATTGATATTCGGCAAACTTCGAGGGTATTGCCTTTTTGGTGACGAACGTAGCGGGTTTGTCCGCGAGCTGAGCTTCCGTCTTGAGAACGGGACGTATAGCGGCGTGAGGACATACCAGAGAGCAACGGTTACATTGAATACATTTGGTTACGTCCCAGAGGGGAACTTTAACCGCAGTGCCGCGCTTTTCGTATTTGGTAGTTCCTACGGGAACGGAACCGTCGGCATTGAACGCGCTAACGGGGAGCTTGTCGCCCTGCTGGCAAAGAACGGGGTTGATGATGTTTTTGAAATAATCGGTACCCTTGATTTCTACCATAGGCGCGCCTTCGGTCGTAGTAGCCCAGCTTTCGGGATATTTTACCTCTTTGAGGTTTGCGATAGCTCCGTCGACGGCGGCGTAGTTCATATTGACTACCGCGTCGCCCTTCTTGCCGTAGGTCTTTTTAATCGCCTGCTTCATATATTCTTCCGCCTGAGCGTAAGGAATAACTTCGGTAAGCTTGAAGAAAGCCGCCTGCATAACGGTATTTACGCCCTTGGTGGCTCCGATGGAAGCTATTACTTTGTTTCCGTCGAGGGTAAAGAATTTTATGTGCTTTTTCGCTATTGCGTTTTTGACGACGGCGGGCAGCTCCTTGTCCATCTCTTCGGGGGACCAGATGCTGTTGAGCAGGAAGGTGCCTCCCTCTTTGAGGTCGGAGAGCATATCGTAACGATAGATATAGCTCGGGCAATGGCAAGCGACGAAATCCGCATGGTCGATAAGATAACTGCTCTTTATGGGCTTGTCGCCGAAACGCAGGTGGCTTATCGTGATACCGCCCGATTTTTTGGAGTCGTAGTGGAAATATCCCTGAGCGTATTTGTCGGTATGGTCGCCGATTATTTTTATGGAGTTTTTGTTCGCGCCTACGGTACCGTCGGAGCCGAGGCCGTAGAATTTACAGCAGATGGAGCCTGCCGGAGCGGCGTTGACGAATTCTCCCATGGGCAGAGAAGTGTTGCTTACGTCGTCCACTATACCTACGGTGAAATGGTCCTTGTTGGCACCGCCCATATTTGCGTATACGCCCGCTATCATCGTGGGGTTGAATTCTTTGCTGCCCATTCCGTAACGACCGCCGAGCACAACGTAGTCGTCGCCGCGGAGAGCGGAGCATACGTCGAGGTAAAGAGGTTCTCCGAGAGAACCGGGCTCTTTAGTACGATCCAATACGGTGATGTATTTCGCGGTGGCGGGGATGGCTTCTTTGAGCTTGTCGGCTCTGAAAGGACGATAAAGTCTTACTTTGATAAGACCGGTCTTTTCTCCGCGAGCGTTGAGGTAGTCTACCGTCTCTTCGCAGGCTTCGCAACCGGAACCCATCATAACTATTATCTTTTCCGCGTCTTTTGCGCCGTAGTAATCGAAAAGATTATATTTTCTGCCGGTTATCGATTCGACCTGTTTCATGCAGTTTTCGACGATGTCGGGAACTCTGTCGTAGTATACGTTGCAGGCTTCTCTGTTCTGGAAATAGATGTCGCCGTTCTGAGCGGTACCTTTCTGAACGGGGTGTTCGGGGTTGAGCGCGCGGTTTTTAAAATCGCGTATGTCGTCCATATCTACGAGTTTTGCCATATCCTCGTAATCGATGACGTCGATTTTGCTTACCTCGTGACTGGTACGGAAACCGTCGAAGAAGTGCAGGAAAGGAACTTTTGATTTAAGGGTGGCGAGGTGAGAAACCAACGCGAGGTCCATAACTTCCTGAACCGAGTTGCTGCAAAGCATTGCGAAACCGGTCTGACGGCATGCCATTACGTCGGCGTGATCGCCGAATATATTGAGGGCGTGCGCCGCCAACGCTCTTGCCGATACGTGGAATACGCAGGGCATAAGCTCGCCGGCGATTTTATACATGTTCGGAATCATAAGAAGAAGTCCTTGCGACGCGGTGAACGTGGTGGTCAAAGCGCCTGCACACAAAGAGCCGTGAACCGCTCCCGCCGCGCCGGCTTCCGACTGCATTTCCGCAATACGCAATTCCTGCCCGAACATATTTTTCCTGCCCTGAGCCGCCCACTCGTCAGAGTTTTCGGCCATAGGAGAGGAAGGTGTGATGGGGTAAATAGCAGCTACTTCGCTGAACGCATAAGCTACGTGAGCGGCGGCTGTATTCCCGTCAATGGTCATTTTTTTGCTCATCTGAACCTCCGTTTTTTGAAAGTATATTTCGTAAAAGTTTTATTGTAATAAATTACGTCTTTATAATTATATATAGTCCACGGTTCAAAGTCAAGATAAAAAGCCGATTTGCGTACGCTTGTTTCGTTTGAAAGCTCAGCGTATAAAAAGCGATTCCGTAAGTTTTTTCGGAATACGAACGGAGTCGGTCGCGTTAAATTTTCGTTTTCGGCGGCGTCGCCGTACGATAAACCGTATTGCGACGCGCTTGTTGAACGTAGGGCAACGGAGTACGAATAATTTTTGAAAAAGGTATTGAAAAAGTCGCCTACGTTTAGTAAAATAAAAAATAACGATGTATTTTCAATTTTTTCGGAGAGGAAATGAGGGCACTTAACGTATTAAAAACAATCGTACGCACGGCGTTGGTCGTCGTTTTGGTAGCGGCTACGGGATTTATCGTCGCGCTGAACGTGATAAGGTACACGGAAAAGAAGGCGGTGATTTTCGTGCCGGGACTTCTGGCGAGCGGACTCGTCAACGAAGAAACGGGCAAGCCCGTATGGGATCCGTTCGTATCCGAATGGAACCTTATGGATTTGTTCGATCCGGCGGTTTCGACGGAGATGATAGGAGAGCTTGCCGTTTCGGCGATAAAAGACAATATTCTGACCGATTTTATAGACGGAAATGAAAATAGCATTTTTATGCAGATAGCTATGGACGAGGAGGGAAATCCGATAAACAAAAACGTCGTTCCCGCCGATTGGGATACCTGTCAGACGGGGCAGAAATACGGCGCTTTCCGTTCTTTCCAGAGAGCCTACGAGGCTGTCGCCGAGAGGTATAAGCACAGCGGAGCGGATATAAGGATATACAATTACGATTGGCGTATCGACAACAGAAAAAACTCCGAAAATCTCGAAAAATTCATCAACGACAAAGGGTATGACAAGGTAGTGCTGATAGGGCACAGTATGGGCAACGTGGTAATATCCAATTATCTTGCGCGCAACGCCGAAAACAGGAATAAGACTATGGCGCATCTGTCTTATGCCGGACCGCTTTTCGGCTCTCTTTCCGCCTTGACGACTCTCGAAGATTTCGACGGAATGGCGGATTTTTTGTACGATATGGCGGATAGTATACCCGTAGTCGGGGCTTCGCTGAAGCAGGAAATAAACAGAATATTCGACGAACAGTTCCGTCCGTTGGGAATGCATCTGCCGACGATAGTGCAGCTTTTACCTTCTCCCGAAATGTTCGACACCCCCTATTGCGAAGGCGACAAGAGCTTTCTGTACGTCGACGGTAAACCCGTAAAGACCAAAGCGGAATTGCTGGAATTTTATAAGACGAGGGCGTGGTCTTATAAAGACGACGGAAGCGGCTTAAAGACTTTTGTGGCGGATTTGGAGGAATATTGGGACAGCTTTTACGTAGAAACGCCCGAAGGGAAAAAGCATGCGTCCACTCTCGTGCCCACCTACTATTTTGCCGGAGTGGGGACGGGGACGGCGGTCGCCGCTCATATAGACGGAGGAAAGCTGTCGAAGGTGGAATACGACGAAAAGGGAGACGGAACCGTCTTGTATTACAGCGCGACCTTCAACAACGAAGACAATCTTTATGCCGGAAAAGGGGCTGGAAAGAGTACGGAACGCTTTGCGGTGAGCGTGCCCGTCGTAAGCCATTTCGAATGCGGGTGCGATTTCAAAAACGAAACCGAAAGG
>JBJFAO010000238.1:0-6293 GCA_051887955.1 Christensenellales bacterium | reverse complement strand
GAGCACTTGACTTTTAATCAAGGTGTCCGGAGTTCGAATCTCCGATGGATCACCAGAATACCCCGTAATATTTTGATTGTTTACGGGGTATTTGATTATCTTTATGCGGATATGGCGGAATTGGCAGACGCGCCAGACTTAGGATCTGGTGTCCAAGACGTGGGAGTTCAAGTCTCTTTATCCGCACCAAGTCTTAATAGCCCGTACTTCTTTATCGTAAAAGGAACGTTCGGGCTATTTTGTTTTCCGAGATAAAAAAATTTTATTTCACATTACGCTTTTATTTAATACGATGTCAAAAAGTGTTGTAATTTCAAGTAAAATAAATTAGAATATATGTAGGCGCATTTGCCTTATGAGAGGTATTAAAATGAAAAAAAGAAGCATAGCGTCGGTAATCTTGTTTACGATACTGACTTGCGGAATTTACGGGATTTATTGGTTTGTTGTAGTTACCAACGAGATCGAAGAGGAATTGGGCGATAAAAGCGACGGTTGCTGTAAAAGCGGAGGTCTTGCTTTTCTGTTCAGCTTGTTGACTTGCGGTATATACGGTATCTATTGGTGGTACAAAGAAGCGCAAAGAGTCGTTACGCTCGGAGAAGAAAAAGGACTCAGACTCAGCGACAACGGCATAGCTTATATTTTGCTCTCGATTTTCGGATTTAGTATAGTATCGACCGCATTGTTACAGGCTGACTTGAATAAAATAGCCGATGCAATTTCGTCCGATAGATAAGAAGAAAAATATAAAGACTTTCAAAAGAATAGGCGCAACTATCATTGCGCTTATTCTTTTTATAATTTATAGCGTGTTGACTACCGAATTTTTGGGGTCGGCTTGTCCTTTTTATCTTTTATTCGGGATTCCGTGTCCCGGATGCGGAATGACGAGAGCGTATTTAGCTCTGTTTCACGGAGACATTGCGCTGGCTTTTTCTATGCATCCGTTATTCTGGGTTGTGCCGTTCGCTTTGATTTTGGGAGCATATTCTGTGGTTGTTTATAAAAAATCTTCAAAAAAAACGCGTGTTATAGAGGCGATTATGATAATATTGTGCATTGTTTTCGTGATAACTTACGTTGTCAGAATGATATCGTTTTATCCTTATGAATACCCTTTGGTTTATAATGAAAACTGCCTGTTCAAAAAAATAATAGATAATATGAAGCGATAGGGGCTGTCGGAAACGGTTGAACATTTGAACAAACTATGATAATATAATCTGGGAGGCTTGATGAGACTTGTAGTAGTAGGCGCCGGAAAAGTCGGGACAACGCTTGTTGAAAAACTTTCCGGAGAAAAACATGACGTAATAATAGTAGATATCGACGCAAAAACGGTTGAGGGGCTTGTAAATAAGCTCGATATAAGGGGAATCGTAGGAGGCGGAGCCGACAAAAGCGTATTGGAAGAGGCCGAAGCCGACAAAGCCGATTTTTTCATCGCTTGCACGTCGCGTGACGAACTTAACGTTTTAAGCTGCATGCTCGCCAAAAAAATGGGCGCGAAATACGTCGTTGCCCGAGTCCGCGATCCCGAGTACTATTCCGAAGAGGATTATATGAGTAAAGAATTCGGAATAGATATGTTATTTAATCCGGAATTGCGTACCGCAGAAGAAATAGCGGAAATACTGAAGTTTCCGTCGGCGGTCAATATAGAGAGCTTTGCAGACGGCTCGGTAGTAATGATCGAGCTTTTGATAAAAAAAGGTAATCCCATAATAGATAAGAGCGTATTCGAAATCGTAAAAACGTATAACGTGAAGCTTCTTTTCAGTATGGTTGAAAGGGACGGAAAGGTTTTTATTCCCAGAGGCGATTTCGTAATACGGGAAGGGGACAGAGTTCATATTACTGCGCCCGAAGGGGAGATAGCGACTTTTAGCAAAGGTTTGCAAATCTATAAAAGAAGAGCGAAATCGGTTTTTATTGTAGGCGGCGGAAAAATTTCGTATTATCTTGCCCGCAATCTCATCGAATCGCGAGTAAAAGTAACGATAATCGACATCAATAAAGACAGATGTAAAGAGTTGAGCGAGAAACTGCCCGAAGCGACTATTTTGTGCGGAGACGGCACCGATCAGGAAGTGCTTGACGAAGAAGGCATGAAAAAATGCGACGCTTGCGTCGCCCTTACGGGTATGGATGAGGAAAACGTAATAATATCCTTGTATGCGGCTTCTTGCAACGTCTCCAAGGTAATATCCAAAGTGGACAGATTTACCGTGGCTCAAATGGTAAGAAATCTCGGACTCGATACCGTAGTTTCGCCCAGAAACGTCATCGCGAACAAAATACTCAGATTTGTCAGAGCTTATCGCCCGGGAAACGAAAGCAGTATAAATCGCCTGTATAAAATAGGCGATAAGGTGGAAGCGTTGGAATTTTCGGTTACGGACAAATGTGATTTTACCGGAGTACCGTTAAAAGAATTGCATATAAAAAATAATTCGTTGGTAAACGGCATAGTCAGAAATAAAGAATACATCGTTCCGACGGGAGACAGCTGTCTCGAAACAGGCGACGACGTGCTTATAGTTACGACAGACAAAAACGTAACGGATCTGAACCAGATAATTAAATAGAATGAACTATAAAATTATACTCAACGTTTTAGGAAAGATATTGATTCTCGGGGCAGTTTTGTTGTGCTTCCCGCTCGTTATCGGTTTGATTTATAAAGAGAATACCTATCTTTCTTTTATAATACCGATTTGCGGTTTGTTGTTGCTCGGTATCCCGTCGTTGATTTTTAAGCCCAAAGAGACCTCAATTTATGCTCGCGAAGGATTCGTTATAGTTTCGTTCGCCTGGGTTATTATGTCGGTTATAGGAGCGCTGCCGTTCGTCATCAGCGGAGCTATTCCTCGGTTTATAAACGCCCTTTTTGAATCTGTCTCCGGCTTTACCACAACGGGAGCGTCGATTTTATCCGAAGTCGAGTCTTTACCCAAGAGTATACTTTTTTGGCGTTCTTTTACGCATTGGATAGGCGGTATGGGCGTTTTGGTTTTCGTTTTGGCGATATTGCCCGACTACAATGCCGGCAGCATGCACGTGTTCAGAGCGGAAACAACGGGACCTACGGTAGGCAAACTCGTATCGAAAATGCGTATTACGGCGCGTATTCTTTACGCCATTTATATAGTGATGACACTGGTTGAAGTAGTTTTTCTCGTTTGTGGAAAAATGCCCGTGTTCGATAGCTTCGTTACTGCTTTCGCTACTGCCGGTACGGGCGGTTTTTCGGTAAGGAATACGAGCATAGCCGCATATAACAGCTTGTATATAGAAATGGTAATAGCGGTATTTATGCTTTTGTTCGGCGTAAATTTCAATATATATTTTATGTTGTTGATAGGCAATTTCGCCAAAGCTATAAAAAGTGAAGAGCTTAGGGTTTATATAGCCATAGTGGTATTGGCGACGACGATTATTTCGGTAAACATACTGAGCTTGTGCGAGAATTTCGGACAGTCCTTGCGATATGCGTTTTTCCAGGTGAGCTCTATAGTAACGTCAACGGGATTTACGACAGTGGATTTCGATACATGGCCTACGCTTTCGAAGACGATAATCGTTCTTTTGATGTTCGTAGGAGCATGCGCCGGCTCTACGGGCGGAGGGATGAAGGTCGCAAGGCTGATAATTCTGTGCAAATCGGGGTTTAACGACGTGAGGAAAATGGTAAAGCCGCGCACCGTAGTGTCTACAAAGTTCGAAGGCGAGGTTCTCAGCGAGGACACTATAAAAAACGTGAGGCTCTTTTTCGTGATTTTTATCGGCTTGCTCGCTTTTTCTACTTTGCTCGTTTCGATAGAGGGATACGGTAATATGCTTACTAATTTTACGGCGTGTCTTACCTGTATAAACAACATTGGACCGGGGCTAGAGCTGGTCGGACCTACGTGCAATTTCGGCGCGTATTCGGATTTTTCGAAAATAATTTTTATAATAGACATGCTTGCCGGACGTCTCGAAATATTCCCTATAATAATATTGTTCAGTCCCGCTACGTGGAAAAAGCATTAATTTTTATATTAAAATTAAAAAACGTATTGAAATTGCGAGACGTTTTTTATATAATATAATAAAAATAAAAAAACAAGGAGACATAAATATGGGCGAATACAGTAAATACATTTCCGAGACGAGGCGAGCCGTTCCTACGCCGAAAAGCATTGTAAAACCCGACGGAAGCTGCGAATTCGGCACCTTCGACAAAGAATTCGAGGAGATGGATTTCGTAAAATTGAAAAGACCTACGGCACTGCCTCAGTGCTTCAACAGACTGAAGCTTACGCTTTGGCAAGCGACGGAAGTCCACTTAAAACACGGCGTTTTGTTGGCTGTGGTGTGCGATATGGGCATATTCGGCAAGACGTTCAACGTGTTTTACGATAAAAGAACACACAATGTATACAGCTGGGATACCAATCTTAGCAGCAAAGAAACGATAATCGCGCCTAATTTAATCAACGGAGCAATTTCCGAAGCGCATACGCCCGTAAGTTTCGTAAAGTACGTAAACAATTTTCAGGACGGCAGATGCGATATTTCCGGAAAGCATGAAGGAAAATGTCTCGTAACCGTTCCCAACGAAAAGAAGGAAGCCTCCAAATCAATCAAAGAAAACTACGGCGAAGGAACTATAGAATATGAATTTTCGTTAAAAAGACTCAGCCTTCCCTGCGTCGCAAGTATTCCTTTTTCAACTACTCGTCCTCGTCCTCTGTACAGTCAGAAAGACTTTTTTAAGGCGGAAGGAAGATTGGTTATCAACGGGGAAGAGATGCTGTCCGACGGCGATACCGTAGCGATAGTGGACGATCACAGAGGCTATTATCCCAGACGCGCTCACTACGATTGGGTAACCACCATGGGAAAATGCAATATAAACGGAGAAGAAAAATTTCTTGCGTTTAACCTTACGAGAAACCAGTCTATAGATCAGGATAAATACAATGAGAATATTCTTTGGTTGGAGGGGAAAACGAGTATATTGCCTCCCGTCAAGTTTACCCGTACCGTAGAATCGGCGGATTTCAAGAATTATTCCGAATGGATAATAAAAGACGAATACGATATGGTAAACCTCAAATTTAAGGTATACGGCATGAATCCCATGATTTTGCACGCGTTGGTTGTCAATATAGATTATTATATTACGTACGGCGAATTGGAAGGGTATCTGCGCGACGAGGACGGAAACAAATACGTTCTTGACGGGATGCTCGGCATGGGAGAAGATAAAACGTTGCTTTTATAACAATATATCTTGAACGTTTTGAAGCACGCGCGCCGGTTTTTATGGGGCGCGTGCTTTAATATAAGACTTTTATATCGTGTTTTTGCGGTACAATTGTAGCTTTAGCTACGAACAACAGAAATATAACGGTTATAAAACATATTGCACGACGGAGCGAAAGGTATGGGACGGATAATAAATAAGATAGTCAGATCAATCATAAATAAATTTTCGGGGGGATTGTCGCAGGAGCTTAACGGAGGAAACCGCGACGGCGTATGCGTTATACCCGATTTTCCCGCGTTGATAAGGCGTACGGCGGCGGAAGGCTGCGTTTTGCTTAAAAACGACGGCACGTTACCGCTGAAAGATAAAAAGGTCGCCGTTTTCGGAAGGGTGCAATACGATTATTTTTACGTCGGATACGGAAGCGGAGGAGACGTCGTCACACCGTATCGGATAAGTTTTGCCGACGGAATTAAAAATTGCGGTATAAACGCCGACGTCTTACTTGCCGAAACCTACAGGAAATGGATTGAAAAACCCAAAAACTCGGCAGACGAAGGTTTTTGGGGACATTGGCCGTATTCTTTTCCGGAAATGCCGTTGGAGGAAAAACTCGTTGCCGAGTGTGCCGAAAGAAACGACGTCGCGCTCGTGATTATTGGCAGAGCCGCGGGGGAAGACAGAGAAAACAAGCTAAAAAAAGGCAGCTTTTATCTGACGGATAAAGAAAAGGACATGCTCGATATCGTGACCGAAAAATTTCAAAAAACGGTCGTGGTCTTGAATATCGGCAACGTTATGGATATGTCTTGGACGGAAGAATACGGAGATAAAATCGCCGCGACGTTGATTGCCTGGCAGGGTGGTATGGAGAGCGGAAACGCCCTTTGCGATATTCTGAAAGGGAGCGTTTGTCCCTGCGGCAAATTGACGGATACTATTGCGCGCAATTACGAAGACTATCCCTCGTCAAGTAATTTCGGAGATAAAAAATACAATAAATACGTCGATGATATTTTTGTAGGTTATCGTT
>JBJFAO010000237.1:0-6462 GCA_051887955.1 Christensenellales bacterium | reverse complement strand
CTTTATTCATTACCTTTATCAACTTTTAGTTCTCCTTTTTTAAAAATATTCTTCAATATTACCTAGCTATAACCAATTTCGTTAGGGTAAAAAAATTTCAAATCACAAAAAATACCCTAACGAATTGACTTAGAAACGGGTATTTAATGAAAAGTATTTTCTTTTTGGTATCAGAAACAGTCTTTGCTGTCAAGGGCAAAAAATAATTGAAAAATAATTGAAGATAGTTAGCATAAACAATTTTTTTGTTGCTTGTTCCTTGACTGCTGTGCCTGTTTCCGATGGGAAATTTTCGTGGCCGAACAAGTTCGACCTAAGCACAAAGTAAAGGAGAAGAGTGATGGTAAAAGCGGCAATTTATGTTAGAAACGCAACGGGAAATCCGATAGCTATCGAAGCACAAATCAAATTATGCAAATCTTATGTCGAGAAGTGTAGCTATGAATTAGCGGAAACCTATGTTGACAAGAACAGCTCCGGATTAAGCAATAATCGCAAGATGATTGATAAAGCTAAAAGAGATATTGACAAATGGGACGTTTTAATCGTGCCCGCTATCTCGCATATCGGCAGGGATTTTCAAATCGTTATCGACTTTGTAAACAAATTACAATTTCACAATAAACAAATTATTTTCATTCGGGAGGGATTAAATTTAAGATGAAAACAGCGATAATTTATGCTCGATATTCTTCCGAGCGGCAAACAGAGCAATCAATAGAAGGACAAATAAGAGTTTGTAAAGAATTCGCAACGCAAAATGACTTAAAAATTATAGATACTTATATTGATAGAGCAACGACGGGAACAAACGATAATAGAGAGGCTTTTCAACGAATGCTTTCCGATAGTGCAAAAGCCGTTTGGGAAATAGTTTTGGTTTATGCAATAGACAGGTTTGGGCGTAACTCTATTGAGATAGCCGTCAACAAACAAAAGCTCATTAAAAACGGAAAAATTCTCATTTCGGCAACCCAGCGTATGGCAACCAATATAGATGGGTCAAAAAACCTTGACGGAATTTTGTTAGAAAACGTTCTCATCGGCTTGTCGGAATATTATTCCGCCGAATTGGCTCAAAAGGTAAGACGTGGTTTACACGAAAACCGTATCAAAGGATATTTCAGCGGTGGACGTATCCCATACGGATATGTTAGCGTTCCTGCTCCCGAAGACCCCAAAGGAAAAAGGAGAATTCTTAAAATAGATGAGGATAAGGCAAAAATCGTTAGATACATATTCAATGAACACTTAAACGGTAAAGTCGTTCCGCAAATTATCGATGACCTTGCCGAACAAGGCGTTTTTTATAACAGAGAGCCTTTCGGGAAAAGTACGATTTACCAACTAATGCGGAATGAAAGATATACCGGTATCGTTTATTATGGCGGCGAAGTTTACAACAATATTTTTCCGCAGATTATAGACCGTCCGACTTTTGACGCCGTACAGGAAATCTTAAAGAAAAATCAACTCGGCGGCAAAAGCGCTTATGTCGAATACCTATTGCATCAAAAAATTCATTGCGGCAACTGCGGTTGGCCGATGCATGGCGAAAGCGGAACGTCCCGTTCGGGAGCGACTTTCAATTACTACAAATGCCAAAATAGAAAAAAGAAAAAGAATTGCGATAAAAAATCTGTGCGGAAGGATGCCATAGAAAAAATAGTCTTGGATATTACCCATCGGTTATTCGACTCGGAAGAAAACAGAAAATTTTTAGCCGCTAAAATTATGGAAATTCATAATCAAAAGGACCCGACAAAATCAATTATGAATTTATTATGTGAAGACAAAGCAAATACCGAGCGAGCTATAAACAATATAATAAACGCAATGGAACAAGGAATAATTACGGATAGCACAAAAGAAAGATTGCTAAATCTCGAAACGCATAAAAAGGAAATTAACGAGAAAATTCTTTTAGAGCAAATGAACGAACAAAAACGCCTTAAAGAGGAAGATGTATTAAAGTTTTTGAAAAAAGCAATTACAAAAGCACCCGGCACAATGCTGTATGTATTGCTTAAAGATGTGTTGCTTTTTGATGATAAAGTTGAGATTTACTATAATTATATAGACAAAACCAATACAGATACGCCACCCGAAGATACCTCTATTATTGATTGTTCGGGATTAGAAAATTTATCCGCACCAATTAAAATACCGAGCGTCTTGCTCGGTTTTTTATTGTAAGCAACGGACTCGAACGGGCGGAATTTGCGACAATCCGGCGAATTGTCGCCCGCCCAGGCGTGATAGCCGCCGCTTGGTCGGCGAAGCAACTTGTTGCAGAGTCCGTATCTATACGGACGGCGGAGCAAGTCCCTTATTGCGCACCAATTAAAATACCGAGCGTCTTGCTCGGTTTTTTTTGAATATCCAAGGCAAAAAGTGGTTTCCGCCTTACAATTCCGTTTTTTCAAAGGAAAAAGGAAGCAATTCGTCCAATCGGTACGTTTTGAAATCGTTTTCGTTTCCTAACAGCACGGAGAAATCTTTATCGCAAAACTCTGCCATTACCTGACGGCAAACGCCGCAGGGAGAGCAAAAAGGAGAGGTCTCGCCGTGTCTACCGCCCACTATAGCTATCTTTTCAAATCGGGTTACGCCCTCGCTTACGGCTTTGAAAAAGGCGGTTCTTTCGGCGCATACGGTTGGAGTAAAGGTGGCGTTTTCGATATTGCAACCGGTATAAATTTTACCGTCCTTAGACAGAAGAGCCGCGCCCACGCTAAACTCTGAATAAGGCGAATAAGATTTTTTTCTGGCTTCGGCAGCCAATCGCATAAGTTCTTTATCTGTAATCACTTCAAAACCTCTTTCAAAAAGCTCTTTCCGTCTAAATTTTCTTGGTCGATTGCGAAATATTCCGCTACCGTAGCGGCGATATCGCAAAATCCCATTCTCGTACCGAGGTCTTTCCCCTCTTTTATTTTCTTACCGAATATGAGCATAGGCACGTATTCTCGGGAGTGATCGGTAGAAATCGTCGAAGGATCGCAGCCGTGATCCGCCGTTATTATCGCAACGTCGTCATCCGACATATTTTCCAAGAACCGTCCGAGCTTGACGTCGAACTCCGACAGCGCTTTCGCATATCCGTCCGCGTCGTTACGGTGTCCGTACTTCATATCGAAATCGACCAGATTGACAAAACACAAACCGTTAAACGGTTTTTTTTGCAGGGACAGAGCAAGATTCTCTCCTTCGTCGTTGCTGTGCGTCCTATAGCTTTCGGTAATTCCCGCACCCGCAAAAATATCGTATATCTTGCCTACCGAAATAACGTCCAGACCGTTTTTTGTCAGGATATCGAGCAACGTTTCTTTGGGGGGAATCAACGAAAAGTCATGACGGTTAGACGTCCTCACAAACGGATATTCTCCGCAAAAAGGTCTTGCGATCACCCTGCCGACGCCGTTGTCTCCGACAAGAATTTCTCTTGCCGTTTCGCAATACGAATACAGCTCTTCAACGGGTACGACGTCCTCGTGCGCGGCTATCTGAAAAACGCTGTCCGCGGAAGTATAAACTATCAGAGCGCCGGTTTCTATATGTTCTTTGCCGTAGTCTTTTATTACTTCCGTACCCGAATACGGACGATTGCAAATGACCTTCCGTCCCGTTCTTTTTTCAAATTCTGCAATAATATCGTCGGGGAAACCGTTCGGGTAGGTGGGTAAAGGCTTTTCCGAAACTATACCGGCTATTTCCCAATGCCCTATCGTCGTATCCTTGCCCATAGACAATTCGCCGAGTCGGGCGAAAGAACCCGTCGGATCCTTCGCTCCGCCCTCTACTCCGTCAATGTTGAAAAGACCGAGTTTAATTAAATTCGGACACCGGAAATACCTATTGTTTCTCACGGCTCCCAACGTGTCGCTACCTTCGTCGTGCCAGAGACTCGAATCGGGCATTTCTCCTATTCCGAAGCTATCGAGTACGATAATAAAAAATCTTTTCATTTCAGGCGAGCTCCAAGGCTATTTTCATCATCGCCGTAAAAGAATTCTGACGTTCTTCCGCCGTCGTGTTTTCTTCGGGATAGATAAAAGAATCGCTTACCGTACAGATGCAAAGCGCGCTTTTTTTTGCTCTCGCCGCATTGCAATACAGGGCGGCGGATTCCATTTCCACGCCGAGCACTCCCATTTTTGCCCAAACCATACCCGAATCGGAGTCGTCGTAAAACATATCGGAAGAAAGAATATTGCCCACCTTGAAATTTATACCTTCCTTTTCGCAAAGCTCCGCCGCCCCCCGCACGAGATTGAAATCGGCTATTGGGCAAAACGTTCCGGGCAGGTTGTATTGCGAAGCGTAATTGCCGTTCGTACAAGCTCCCATCGCAATAATTATGTCTCTCGCGTGCAAATCCTTGTCGAAAGAACCGCAGCTTCCTATGCGAATAATATTTTTTACGCCGTAAAAATTGAATAACTCATAAGAATAAATACCTATAGACGGCTGTCCCATCCCGGAAGCCATTACCGAAACTCTTTTTCCGTTGTAATACCCGGTATAGCCGTTCACTCCCCTTACGTTATTCACCAAAACGGCGTCCGTAAGAAAATTGTCCGCGATAAACTTCGCCCTGAGGGGATCTCCCGGCATAAGCACGGTATCCGCAAAATCGCCGTATCGAGCGGTAATATGCGGGGTGGGTACGCAGTTTTTGTTTTTATCAGTAACCGCCATTTTCAACCTCCGAATTGCTTTTTACTATCTTTACTATTCTGCTCGTGCCGAGTCTGGAAGCGCCGAGTCTTATGAATTCTTCCGCGTCCGCAACGGAAGAGATTCCGCCGGCGGCTTTGATTTTTACGTCTTTACCTACGTTTTCGGCAAACAACGCGACGTCGTGGAAATTCGCTCCGGATTTGGAAAAACCTGTGCTCGTCTTAATATAATCCGCTTTCGCGTCGGTTACTATCTCGCACATTTTTACCTTCTCTTCGTCGGTCAGAAGGCAGGTCTCTATAATGACCTTCAATATTTTGTCTCCGCAGGCTTCCTTTATCTTCTTGATTTCATCCGATACGTAAGAATAGTTTTTCGCTTTCAGTTCTCCGATATTTATTACCATATCTATCTCGTCCGCACCGTTTTTTATTGCGTCGAGAGTTTCAAAAACCTTTACCGCGGTAGTATTGTAACCGTTGGGAAAACCTATTACCGTACAAACGGCAAGCTTATCCCCGACGTAATCTTTCGCTCTCCTGACGTACGCGGGCGGTATGCAGACCGACGCAACCGAATACTTAATTCCGTCGTCGCATATTCCTTTTACGTCCTCCCACGTCGCAGTCTGCCCCAATATCGTATGGTCGCATTTCGCAAGAATTTTTTCAATTTCCATATTTTACCTCGCCTGTTATGTTAGTCGTTAATTTTTTTCTTTATAGCGTTAAAAATCATATCGAACGCAACCTCGTTTTTGCCACCCTCGGGCACGATGATATCCGCTACCCTTTTAGACGGTTCTATAAATTTTTCGTGCATAGGCTTTACGGTAGTCAGATACTGCGTGATTACCGAATCGAGACTTCTTCCGCGCTCTTTGACGTCGCGCAAAATTCGCCTGACAATGCGCACGTCCGCGTCGGTATCCACAAAAATCTTTATATCGAGATTGTTTACTATATCCTTGTTTTCAAACAGTAATATCCCCTCTACGACAATAACTCTTTTGCTTTCCGTCTCTACCCATTTGTCCGCGCGAAGATGCCTGCTGAAGTCATACGTCGGATGAACTATCTTTTCTCCCCTGCGAAGCATTTTTAGATGCGTAACAAAAAGCTCGGTATCGAATGCGTCGGGATGATCGTAATTGATTTTTACCCGCTCTTCATAAGGCTTATCGGGATTGTCTTTATAATAGCAATCCATGCCGAGGAGCAGCGCGTCCTCTCCGAACGCCTTAAAAATCCTGTTTGCGAGAGTAGTTTTTCCGCTTCCCGTTCCGCCGCACAGTCCTATGACGATTCTTTCCACGCCTACCCCCTTTTACCGATCTTTTTGAGCCAGCACCGACGACACATAGCAACGTATCTGTCGTTTCCGCCGATACAGACCTGCTCCCCTTCCGAAACGACGTTGCCGTTATCGTCGAGCCTCGCGTTTACGGTCGCTTTTGCTCCGCATTTGCATACGGACTTGATTTCGGAAATGGATTCGGCAATCTCAAACAACCTTTTGCTTCCGGGAAAAAGGTGCGTAGTAAAATCCGTCGCCAATCCGAAACACAGCACGGGAATATTATAATCTATAACGATCTGTCCGAGCTGATCCACTTGTTCCGGAGTCAAAAACTGGCATTCGTCCACTATTATTACGTTCCAACCGCTGAATTTCTCTTCGTAAAGTCTGTACAAATCCGCGTCGGACGACACCGTAACCGCCTCTTCGGACAAACCTATTCTGCTCCTTACCACCGTCGCTCCGTCTCTGTCGTCGACG
>JBJFAO010000236.1:0-6511 GCA_051887955.1 Christensenellales bacterium | reverse complement strand
GGAAAGAAAATGACGAAGGACGAGAAAAAACAACTTATGCTCGACTCTATGGGCGACGCAGACTAAAAAAATACATTCAAGGAGTAAAAATATGGAAAGAACGAATTGGTTTAAGGACGCGACTATATATCAGATTTATCCCAGAAGCTTCTGCGACGGCAACGGCGACGGAATAGGAGATTTGCGCGGAATAATTTCTAAGCTCGATTATATAAAGTCTCTCGGAGTAGACTGCGTTTGGCTTTCGCCGGTATACAAGTCGCCCAACGACGACAACGGCTACGATATAAGCGATTATCGCGATATTATGGACGAATTCGGCACGCTTGCCGATTGGGACGAGCTTGTTAAAGGCTTGCACGACAGAGGGATGAAGCTCGTTATGGACCTGGTGAGCAATCACACCAGCGACGAGCATAAGTGGTTCGAAGAGGCAAAGAAATCAAAGGACAGTCCCTATCACGATTATTACTTTTTCAGAGAGGGCAAGGGGAAGAACAAGAAGAAAAAACCCAACAACTGGACGAGTCGTTTCGGCGGCACCGCGTGGGAGTACAATAAAGAAACCGACGAATATTATCTGCACCTGTTCACTAAAAAGCAACCCGATTTGAATTGGGACAATCCCAAAGTGAGGCAGGAAATTCAGGATATAGTAAAATTCTGGTTGGACAGAGGGTGCGACGGCTTCCGTTGCGACGTCATTACGTACGTTTCCAAAAAGGCGGGATTGCCCGACGGGAAGCCCAACGTATTCTTACAAGGGGACGAGAATTTTACGCACGGACCGCATATTCACGAGTACCTTAAAGAATTGCACGACAACGTGCTCGTCAATTACGACTATATGATAGTGGGCGAAGGGCCCGGGATGGATCTGGAGCACGCGAAAATCTATACCGCGCCCGAAAACGGCGAGCTGGATATGGTGTTTACTTTCGAGCACGTCAACGTGGATACCTATTTTCAGGCGTTGCCGAGAAAATTCTCTTTGCCCAGACTCAAAAAGGTTTTCGAGCGTTATCAGAAGGGCTTGCACGGAATAGGCTGGAACAGTCTGTATTTTGAAAATCACGATCAGCCGAGAAGCATATCCCGTTTCGTCGGAGATTACGGCGACAAACGCGCGGAGGCGGCAAAGATGCTTGCGGTAGCTCTGTATATGATGCAGGGCACCGCGTTCGTGTTCGAGGGACAGGAGATAGGCATGTGCAACTATCCGTGGAAAAAGCCGGAGGAAATGCAGGACGTGCTTCTCTCCTACATCTGCGCGGTCGTTGACAAAATAAAAATTGTGCCGTGGGCGAAAAAGATAGTGTTTAAGGTCATGAAAACCCGCGCTCGCGACAACGGAAGAACTCCCATGCAATGGACGGACGGCAAAAACGGCGGATTTACCGACGCGGCTCCCTGGATTGTCGTAAATCCCGATTATACGGAAATAAACGTAGAAAAACAGGAGTCCGATCCCGATTCCGTGCTGAGTTTTTACAAAGAGCTCATAAAGTATCGTAAGGGTAACGAGGTAGTGATAAACGGCGATTTCAAGCAGTATTATCCCAAGAGCAAGGATATATTCTGCTATGAAAGAGCTTACGAGGGCAAGCGACTTTTTATAATAACCAACTTTAAGAATAAAGAAGTGGAATTCGTTCTTCCCGACGGAGTAAGCTACACTACCGGCAAGACGGTCTTGCACAATTATAAGGAGGAAAGGGTTCTTAAAGACATGACGCTCAAGCCTTACGAAGCTATCGTGTTTGAACTTGAATAATATGAAGGTATTGGAAGTTATCGGAGTAACGAAAAGATATTCCGGGAATAGAAAGGGAAAGGGCGGCGAAATTACCGCCCTTGAAAACGTATCGTTCGACTTGTCGAAAGGGGAAGTCCTCGGACTTATCGGACCTAACGGCGCGGGGAAAAGCACGTTGATTAAGTGTATCACCGGACTTGCCGCGCCCACGAGCGGAACGATAAAAATCAACGGTTTCGACGCGGTAAAGCAACACGTGGACGCCATAAGGAAGACGGGAGCTATAATAGAGTCACCCGATATGTACAAGGATTGGAGCGCGATGGAAAATCTGACTTACCTTGCGAGCATATCCGGCGAAGATAAGCAGTCCAAAGAGGAAATCAGGGAAAAAGCGGAAGGGCTTTTGAAAACGGTCAATCTTTTCGACAGGCGCAACGATAAGGTATATAAGTTTTCTTTGGGGATGAAGCAAAGACTCGGCATAGCGCAGGCGCTTCTCAACAAACCGGAGCTTCTTATTCTGGACGAACCCGCCAACGGGCTCGATCCGGAGGGGATAAAGGAGATGAGGGATATAATAATACACCTTTCTCACGACCTCGGAATGGCGGTTATGGTAAGCAGCCACAACCTTTCGGAAATGCAGCTTACCTGCGACAGATTTCTGATAATCAAAAAGGGAAAAATCGTGTCGGAAATTTCCGCAAGCGAGCTCGCAACCGGAGGAAACGGGGTGGTTATCGCAGTCGACGACGTCGTAAAGGCTACGGAGATACTCAACGCGGAATATTCCCTCGCGGCGACGCACACGGGAGACGGGAAGATAGAAGTGCAAACGGAAATACCTACGGGGGACATAGCCAAGACGCTTATTCTCAACGGCGTTACCGTCAACGGCATATCGGTCAAGGAAAGGACGCTCGAAGAGACCTTCCTGTCCCTTACCGAGGAGAAGAAAGGAAAGGACGAAAAACCTTCTTCGAAGGAGGAGGATAAGGATGTTCGGTAAACTTTTTTTAGGGGAGACGAAAAAACTCGTCAGACCGAAAGCTCTCATAACCATAGCGGTAATCTGCGTCGTCTTCTTTATCCTTTTCGCGGTGGTTTATAATATAAATCTCGACGCGATAGTTCGGGATTTGGAAAGTATGATAGAAGGGATAGAAAACGGTCGTCCCGCAGGGGAAGAGAAGACGGAAGAGGAAATAGCGGAAGAATTGGGATACAGAAACGCTGATTTTGTAAAATTAGCCAACCCTGACAACGTGGACGCGATTCTTGCCGATTTGCGCCTGGCGCGCGACGAAGCGGCTTTTCTCAACAAACAGAAAGGCACGAAGGGAGTTTACGGCGGAGATATTTATTATTACGACTGCGCGATTACTCTTTTGGAGTATATGAAAGCCAACGATATTTACGGAGATATTAACGTCGAAGGGTATAAATCGTATTATTCGATGCGGACCGCCGAGAGCTTTGCGTTGAGCTATTTCGAGTTCGTAGTCGCGATTTTGTCCATATACGGTATCGTAACGGCGGCGGGGCTTTATGCCGACGAATACGCAAAGGGGACGATAAAACTCGTCATGCTCCGTCCCGTCGGGCGCAATATGCTTACGACCGCCAAATTACTCGCGCTGTTTTCGCATCTCGTCGTATTGCTCGGACTGACCACTCTCGCCTCCTACGTATACGGCGCGATAGCCTTCGGTTCCGTCGCGACGGAAAAGGTTTTCGTCGTGTTCAATTCGCAGTCGGTCTTTGCGAGCACGTCGGGCGCCGTCGTGCTGTATAAGATGTTTTTTAAGACGGTGGGTATGCTCTCGTTCGTCGCTCTCGCGTTCGCGATAGGAACTATAAGCAGGAAAAAGACGTTGGGCATAGTGATTACGCTGATAATTTATCTCGGAATAGTTTCCGCAATATTTTCCGCGTTCGGCGGAGAAAGGTTTGTTTTCAGCACCAATACGGATTTTTCAAGCTATTTCGGAATGACGACGGCGGTTATGGACGGCGCGAATTTCTATATAGCTTTGCCCGTTTACCTGGCGTATATCGCGGCAATATTCGCCTCGCTGTATCTTACGGTAAAAAAGAGAGATATAATTTAAGAGGCGAAAACAGTTTACATAAAGCGAAAATGACGATATAGTAATACTTATCAAGAGAAGGGGACAAAGGAATAAAACTGATTATGAAGAAAGGATTGACAATGAAGAAAGGCAGAAGAACGGTGCTGTTTGTCGCAAGGACGGGAATAATAGCCGGCGTTTACGCCGCTCTCACCGTTTTGCTCGCGCCGATTTCATACGGACCGGTGCAGTGCCGTATAAGCGAAGCGATGACTCTTTTGCCGCTGTTTTTTATCGAAGCGGTTCCGGGGCTTATTATCGGGTGTCTGATTTCCAATATACTTTCCGGCTTTTGGGCGGATATGGTGTTCGGAACGCTCGCTACCGCCATTGCCGCGGGACTTACGTTTTTTTTAGGTAAGGTTTATCAGGGTAAGGCAAAGCCGTTTCTCGGAGCGATACCGCCCGTCGTGATAAACGCGGTCATTCTTCCTCTCATGTGGTTGCTGTTTTCCAACGACGCCGCGTTCTGGCTCAATTTCGGAACGGTTCTTGCCGGACAAGCGGTGGCGGTTTACGCCATAGGGGTTCCTCTTTATTACGGGTTGAAGCATTCTCCGCTCGGCAGAGGGCTGAACGCGTCCAAGGAAAAAAAGAACGATAGGAACGCAGATGACGAAAAATAACGTTTTTAACGGACGAAGCGGGATAGCGGATTTTTTTAATTCGTACGGTTTTATCTGGATAGTCGCGCTTATTACCCTCGTATTTTGGATAATCAAGCAGGATTTTGCCGGTATAGCGGTGCTGTTCGTGCTTATGACGGCGGTGCTGGTATTCTGCGAAGACGCGACTCCCGCGCTCACCTTGTTCGTATTCATGTTTTTTATTTTCAGCAACACCTCGATAAGTTTCGAGGGCAGGGAGCTGTGGTGCCTTTTGTTGCTGTTGCCCTTTGCCGGATTCGCTTACAACATCGCGAAATTCAAAGTAAAAAATTTCCGTATGAGGGGATTTTCTTTCGCGGTACTCGTGGCTTTAGTGCCGTGGCTGCTGCAGGGAATCGGGGTAAAAAATCGCGAGGTTTTGCGCGCGCTTTTGACGATAGCGATAGCGATTGCGTTCGCGGCGGTATATTTTCTCATATACCTTACCTCGCGCAGGAACAAAAGAAACCTCGTCGATTACGTCGCGCAGGTTTTTCTTGCGGTGAGCGTTCTTATAGTAACGCAGATACTTATCTATCATTTCAGAATAGGCGATTATACCTTCGAGGATTTTTATACGAGGCTCGGTTGGGGAACGAGAAATCCCGTCGCGGCTATCCTTGCGTTGACGATGCCGGTGACTTTTTACTATTCCACCAAAAAGTATAGGTTCAGTTTTCTGTTTATTATTCTCGGCTATGCCGAATACATAATGATACTGCTTTTGCAGAGCAGGGGAGTGACGCTTTTCGCCACCGTGGCTATGCCGGTGCTCGTCGTTTACAGTATGCTTTGTTCGGAGAGGAAGCTCAGCAACGTTGTCGCGAACGGAATATTTATTATCGTTCTTATCGTCGTCGCGATTTTTCAGAAGGACGTTATCGTCAATCTTCTCGGCAGGCTTCTTACGAGCAAGCTGGATGAAAACGGGAGAAAACCGCTTTGGGCGGAGGGCATAGATATGTTCGTAAAGCATCCGATTTTCGGCGTAGGGTTCGACTATCGTTCGGAGCTATACTATAAGACGGTGGGAGACGGCGAAGGACCTACTTATTACCATTCCACGTTTATTCAGATATACGGCGCGATGGGAATAATCGGAGGGTTGGCTTACGCGTATCTGTACTATTGGAGATATCGTATTGCCTTTACCGATCTGAGCAACGCGAAGTTCGCTTTGTTGGTGGGGCTGGTAATATTCGAATGCTATTGCTTTATCGATACGGTTATTTTCCAGCCGGTAGGATATTTCCTTCCCCTTATGGTAAGCATGTGTATGGAGAAAGATTTGAACGAAGAACAGACAACGCCGTTGCTTTTCTATAAGTTAGGACGGCGAAAAAAGGAAATAGTTGCCTGAAACGCTACCCCGTGTTGACATAAAGTTCGGCGCGGGGTATAATTTTTGTATGAGAAAAAAGATAATCGCGCTGTTCATATTGCTCTGCATAAGCCTTACGGCGGTCGCTTGCGACAAGACGCAAAATACCTCCGTTACCGTGACGTTCGTCACCGGTTGCGAGACGGTAATAGAGCCGATAGTTCTGGACGGGACGGGGGAAAAAAATATGCCCGACGATCCTATGCGGGCGGGATACGAATTCGGCGGCTGGTATTACGACCAGAGCTTTTTCGTGCCCTTCAAAACCTCCGACGCGATAACAGGAGATCTGACTCTTTACGCGAAATGGATAAAAAAGACCTCGGACGAAGAACGGGAGCCGCCGAAGACGGAGGATACGGCGGGGATAGTGTATGCTTTTTCTGACGACTTTTACGTCGTGCAGGGGTATACCGGAACGGCGGAAAGTATAGTCGTTCCCGCAAGATATAACGGTTATCCCGTAATGAAAATAGGAAAGAACGCTTTCTCGAAAACGAAGCTTAAAAGAATAAGCTTCGGTCGCAATATAGTAAGCGTGGAAGAATACGCGTTTCGCGGAGCCGCCCTATTGGAATATATCGAAGTGGAC
>JBJFAO010000235.1:0-6556 GCA_051887955.1 Christensenellales bacterium | reverse complement strand
AATCGGAGGTGAAATATGAAACACGGAAAAAAATATGTTGATTCTTTGAAAGAGTACGATAAGTCCAAAGCATACGAACCTGCGGAAGCTCTCAAATACGTAGTAAACTCCGCTAAGGCGAAATTTGACGAAACCGTAGAAATCCACTGCAAGCTCGGCGTAGACCCCCGTCACGCAGATCAACAGGTAAGAGGCGTAGTGGTTCTTCCTCACGGAACCGGTAAAAATCTCAAGGTTTTGGTCATCACCAAAGGCGCGAAAGCGGACGAAGCGGTCGCGGCAGGCGCGGATATCGTAGGCGCGGAAGAAATCGTTCAGAAAATCCAGGGCGGTTGGTTCGATTTCGACGTTTGCGTAACGACTCCCGATATGATGGGCGTCGTCGGTCGACTCGGTAAAGTACTCGGACCTAAAGGACTTATGCCTACTCCGAAAGCCGGAACGGTAACTATGGACGTCACCAAGGCAATCAAGGATATTAAAGCAGGTAAAGTCGAATACAGAGTAGACAAAACCGCTATTATTCACTGCCCCGTAGGCAAAGCAAGTTTCGGCGTGGAAAAGCTCACCGACAACTTCAATACCCTTATCGACGCTATAATAAAGGCTAAACCCGCGGCGGCAAAGGGCGTATATCTCAGGAGCGTGACTCTCGCCAGCACTATGGGCCCCGGCGTTAAAGTCAACGTTAAGATGTAATTATCGGCGCGAAAACAGGCGTCAAACCCTTGACGGGGATATAAAAAAAATATATAATAACAAAGTACTCGTTCAAAGACTGCAAGTGCGAAAGCGTAAACCGATTACGGTGCTTGGATAGAAAGAGGCGTAAAGAGAGAATATCTTTCAGTTTACTCCGCAATCGCAGTCTTCGGTTGCGGAGTTATTATTATTTCGCCGAAAGGCGAGAAAACTTTAAGGAGGTAAAAGAAAGTGTCAGCATTGAGAGAACAAAAGGTAGCGAAAGTTGCTGAAATTAAGGAAAAACTCGAAAAAGCAAGCTCTTTCGTATTGTTGGACTATAAAGGTCTGACCGTTGCGGAAGATACCGAGCTTCGTACTGCTTTCCGTAAAAGCGGCGTTACCTATCACGTTTACAAGAACCGTCTTGTAAAAATCGCCCTCAATGAAATGGGATATACCCAGTTTGACGAAGCGTTGAACGGACCTACGGCTGTGGCTATGGGCTCCGACGATATCGCGGCTCCCGCAAAAATTGCGCTTGAAAAAGCCAAAGCTTTCAAGAAAATGGAAGTTAAGTGCGGACTCGTCGACGGAAGCTATCTCGACAAAGAAGGGTGCAACACGCTTGCGACTTTGCCCAGCAGAGAAGGGCTTATTTCGCAGATACTCGGATTGTTACAATCCCCGGTGGCAGGCTTGGCCAGAGCTCTTGCCGCTATCGCCGAAAAACAGGCATAATAAAAACAAAAATTATTTGGAGGAATTAAAAAATGGCAGATATACAGAAAATTATCGAAGAAGTAAAAGCTATGACCGTTCTCGAATTGAACGATTTGGTTAAGGCATTGGAAGAAGAATTCGGCGTAAGCGCAGCCGCTCCTATGGCTGTTGCAGGAGCTCCCGTCGCAGGTGGCGCAGCCGCTCCCGCTGAAGAAGAAAAGACCGAATTCGACGTCGTACTCAAAGCTGCGGGCGCAAACAAAATCGCAGTTATCAAGGCTGTTCGCGAAGCTACCGGACTCGGACTCGTTGACGCTAAGGCTATGGTTGACGGCGCACCCAAGACCGTTAAGGAAGCTCTCTCCAAAGAGGCTGCCGACGAGCTCGCCGAAAAACTCAAAGCAGCAGGCGCAGAAGTCGAAATCAAATAAGTTGTTTGACAGAACAAAATTAAAGACGCTCGTACGAGCGTCTTTTTTTTTGCGGCGGATTATTTTTTAATTCTGGTCGCATAAATAATGAGTGCTATACTTGTAATTTAAGAAAGCTAACCCCCTTTTTTATTATGTTCTTAGGATTTAATTATCGAAGTCTAAGTAGTCTATGATATCCATAAATAAATGTCCTTTGATTAAAAAATTGTTTAGGAATTCATCAAATGAGCTATAATTCGCCAGAGTTTTTCCGTTTGAATAAATTTCAATACTTTCCCCTGAAGGTTGCATAACAAAAGAAAAGTCTTCGTAGCGTAAAATTACTTCGTTTTGGTTTTTCATTTCTTCTTTAATCCATATTAAGAATTGTTCATTATTTAATTCCATATTATAAAAATCTCCTTTTACGTTTTGCTTTTTTTAGTTCGTTTTTTTCTTGCTTATTTGGGGCTCGGGGTTCTTTTGCTCTTTGTTTCCCGTTCCAATCGTGAATATGGTCATGCGGACGATGCGAGTCTGCGGTATCCATATCTTTATATGCCCAACCGTCCTTTCCGAATTTTCTTCTGGAACGGAATATTCCCGTTTCAGCATTATAAGTGTCAATGTAAGTATTCGGCTTCCATTTTATCGGCTTATGTTGCTCATTCGTCTTATGAATATTTTTTCCATGAAAAAATTGTTTGTAGGATTTTTTCATATTATATCGTCTCCTTATTATTTGGTCAAGGTAAACGGGTGAATTTAACCTTGCAAATATATTATACCGATAAATATAATGCATTTCAATAAAATTGTGTCTACCCTGTTTGGCATTATAGAGTAGACAATAATATATATTTTTATAGTATTTTATTGACTTTTAGGTAGACATATTGTATCTTATTAAGATAAGGAGTTATACAATGACGGATAAAATCAAAGTAAAAATATCTTCTTTCGTTGCTAACATTTTAGAAAACGACGCTTTGTGTTTTGGCTTTACAAAAAATGCTAAATCCAATAAAAACGCCTTACTTAATAAACTTATACCTACGCTCGTGGAAGTCAGAAAAGCAAGACGAAATGAGATTGAATATGTATTAAAAGAAGAATTTCAACGTGAAGATACAGAAAGCATTTATAGCGCTGTAAATACGGTTATTGATAAAGTTTATTTTAGTGATGCCGAGTTAAATGATTTAGACGAATATGTTTGGATTAGACCATCGAAAGAAACATTATATGTGTACGACGAAATAGAAACGAGTGAAACACTTATAACGGCACAAGAAATATCCGTATATATTCGTGGATTGTTAAACGAGTATTCGCGTTTTCCACAATATAAAAGGGAAATGCTTGTGTTCGATAAAGAATTGGATATTTTTAGTGATGCTTGTTATACACGAAATATATTGCATTTTAGAGATAAAGAAACTAATAAAAGATATAAAGCTTTTGCTTTTAACTATTGCTACGGTTATTTATATGACCAAACTAACTACTGTGTAATATACGATATAAGTGAAAGTAAAATAAAGTCTATTCCTTTACACAACATACAAGATATATATGCTATTAAACAAAAGTATAAGCCAAGCGGAAAATTGATAGACATATTACAAGAGTATACCGATAATTGTAGTTTTGAAGAAGAGATAATAACGGGAGAAGAATAATATGTTTTTTAATAAAGAAAAGAAGAAAAGTAGTTTTGTGAAAGCAAAAACACCTGAAGCGAGAAAGAAACAAAAACAAGCAATAGCATCTTATTACGCTAAAAAGAAAGCTGCTGCGCAAAAAGTCAAATAAAGAAAATCCGCAACAATTTTGTTGCGGATTCATTTTCCCTACGGGAAGAACGATTACGAGCGTCGTTTTTTTTGCGGCGGATTATTTTTTAATTCTGGTCGCGCATTTTGTGGACAGCATAAAGTCGTGAACCAATATGCTCGACGAGGTGCAGCGGTTGTTTTTGTTGTAGACGCACTGAGCCGTACATTGTACGACGGAAGGGGCGTCGTTGAGAAACTCCGTGCTGGCTTCCATATCCTTGAAGGTCTGCTCCAAAGCTCCGCCCGCTCTCTTTATCTTGCTGTCGCAGGCGGCTTTATCGTTTACGGAAATAATCCCCGCGTTGCAATGGCATTTCAGGTTGTGTTGACAATTAGAGGTAGTACATTTGAGTTGTAGCATCTTTTATTCTCCTTTATCTTGTTGTCGGAGTTAGTATGGTTTTATTATAAAAAATAATACGCTGTCGCAAGCGTAACGCGATAGGTTTGGAGGAAAGGTAGTTCGTTTCGCGCCGTACGGTTGACAAAAAGCAATGCGCAAGCTAAAATAAAGAACGAAGAAAGCTTCAATTCAGCGAAGGATTTTTTAGAGGATTTTATTATGAAAGTTATTTTATTACAGGACGTTAAGGCTCTCGGTAAAAAAGGCGACGTGGCGGAAGTCAACGACGGATATGCGCGCAATTTTCTGATACCGAAAAAATTGGTTATGGAAGCGACAAAAAACGCCCTAAACGAGCGCAAGCAGAAGATGGCGAACGAAGAAAAAAGGCTTGCCGAAGAAAAGGCGGCGGCGTTGGCTCTCTGCAAAGAGCTGAGCGGCAAAGAAGTCGAGGTGCCGGTAAAATGCAACGGCGGCAAAATGTACGGCAGCGTCACAACGCAGGACGTAGCGGACGCGCTGACGAAGGTCGGTTATTCGGTGGACAAAAAGAAAATAACTCTTCACGAGACGATAAAAACCCTCGGCATATTCGACGCCGACGTATGGTGCTATAAAGAAACCGTTGCTAAGATAAAAATCAAAG
This sequence comes from Christensenellales bacterium, assembly GCA_051887955.1. Lineage (GTDB taxonomy): Bacteria > Bacillota > Clostridia > Christensenellales > DTU072 > CAG-1782. The sequence goes on along the minus strand of JBJFAO010000235.1, from coordinate 1,912 downwards.
TAGTGGAAAACGCAAAGGGCTAAATCAATACGACGGTGGCGAAAGAGGCTATAGCCTTGTTTTCGCCGACGATACCTACGTTTTCCGTCGTTGTGGCGGATATCCCTATCGAATCGGGAGATAAATCGAGAAATGCGGCAAGAGTTTGGCGCATTTTTTCTATATAAGGAGATAAACGCGGGCGTTGCGCCATTAAAATAAGGTTTACGGAGGCTACGGAAAGGTTTTTTTCGCGCACAATCGAAATTACTTTTCCGAGCAGGACGAGACTGTCGATATTTTCGTAAGCGGGATCGTCGTTGGGGAACAAGACTCCTATGTCCCTCTCTCCCGACGCGGTAAGCAAGGCGTCCATAAGAGCGTGTACCGCCACGTCTCCGTCGCTGTGAGCGAGAAGTCCGTATTCGTACGGAATATCCGTGCCGCACAGTCTGAGCGGCTTGCCGGGAGTTAAGCGGTGAAGGTCGAAACCGGAACCGACTTTGGCGTTTATTCCGTAAAAATCGCTTTCGTAAGTAATTTTTTTATTGCTAAGTTCTCCTTCTACGGCTCGGCATGGTTCGATGAAAGCCGAGTATAGGCTGCTTTCGTCGGTAAAACGAGAAAGCGCGCCCGTTTTTACGGCTTCCGAGAAAGCGCGCTTTAGCTGTTCCGTGCGAAAACCCTGCGGCGTCTGGACGGCGGAAAAAGCCGTCCTGTCGGCGGATTCGGTAAGAGAATCGCCGTCTTTTAGCATAAGAGTGTCGGTTAGCGGCAGCGCGGGAATCGCCGTCCCGTACTTTTCCGTAGTCTTCATGACTTTTTTTATAAGCTCGCGACTTACGAAAGGTCTTGCGCCGTCGTGGATTATCACGTATTCGGCGGAGACTTGTCTTAGAGCGTTGTTTACGGATTCGGCGCGGGTGGCTCCGCCCGGTACGGAAACGGCTCCCGAAACTTCCTTATCTCCGACGACTATGATTTTGCCGACGCCGTCAAGCCCTAAAAAAGCGTTTACCGTGCGTTGCAGCACGGTAATTTCTCCTATTTCTTTGGATAGTTTATCGAAGCCGGCTCTGACGGAGCGGCCGTTTGCGGGAATAATTACGTCGAACATTACGAGATGATTTCGTACAGCATTCCCGCCGAGCCTTTGGCTACGTTGCCGTCCGGCACTTCGAGAACGCGGAAAGTAAGCTTGTTGTCGCCGAAGCCTACCGTGACGACGTCTCCCGGCTTTATTTCTTTGGACGGCTTGGCTTCTTTGCCGTTTACCGTGACTCTGTCGTGACTGCACGCCTCGTTGGCGACGGTGCGCCTTTTGATTATTCTTGCCACCTTCAGATATTTGTCAAGTCGCATTCAGTTCTCCTCTGCGTCGGGTACTACGCTTTCCGGCTCCGCGTTTTTATCGTCCGCGATATTTTCGTCGGATTCCGTATTTCCCGCCGGGCGTTTCTTTTTACGCATAATGACGAATTTGCTCATAAGGAAGGAAATGACGAAGGATAAAAACGAGCCTACCAATTTTCCGATTATTCCGGCGAAGTCCCCGTTGATTTTGCCTACGAGAGCGTCTCTTATCACGCCGCCTATCCAGGTGTTGAGAACGATTATTCCGGCGACCATAATAGCGTAAGCTATCCCGGCGAAAACGACGTTGTTGTCGGCGTTGAAGGTCTTTTTTCTGTTGAGAATAAACGTTGCCGCCTGAGCGACGATATTCGAGACGAGGAACGCGGCGAATTCGCCCGCTCCGCCCGACTCGTAATGGAAGATAAACCAATGGAAGCTCTCTCCCGCGGAAGCTACGCTGAAATGAAGTATAAGGTAGACGACGTATTCTATGAGAAAGCAAACGAAGCTGAACAGCGTGAACATAACCAGCTGGCGCAGGTCCTCGTGCGAATCGAAAAACGCCTTTATCTTCGGT
>JBJFAO010000234.1:0-6602 GCA_051887955.1 Christensenellales bacterium | reverse complement strand
CGTAGTCGTAATAGTATTTGCAAACGTCCTCTTTCCTGACTGCGATATATGCGTAACGATATTCGGCGCGGTTTATAAAATTGCCGTTATATCCGTTGTGTCCGCAATCTACGTAACAGTCTACCCTGCCGTCGGGCATAACCGCGTTCAATATTCTCTTCCCTGCGGACGGCGGCTGCAAAACGTCGGAAACCGACAACAACGGAGTGATTATGTCCACCGTGTCCTCTCCGTCGTAAGCCACGCCTTCGCCGCCTATACTCATAACGACGACCGCTTCCTTCGGATCGTATCCGTCGGGCAGCTTGCCCTCGAGACGGAACCAGCACGCGCCGAACGGCTTCCTCGCCCATTCGTAGCCGGGGCGGACGGGAGTAAAACGATAATTTTTCAATTCGGATTTCTTCAGCGGTTCGTCGGAGGGTAACGCGCTCGCTTCGAGGGGGCAAACCTTTTGATATACCGATTCTTTTATCTTCAGGACTCTCTTTGCGATTACCGGATGTCTGCACATGCCGGCAAGTAATTTCTTGATGGTTTCTATCATACCGCGCCCTCCTTTTGCGTAGCCTTTCCTCCGGCTTCGTTAGCTTTCGCCATAATCTTTTCCAATTCTTTTTTGCCTATTTCCGCGCCGTCGTTCATGTATCCGTCAAGTCCCGCGAGAACGGTTCCGAAAAACGCGTCGCCCGCTCCCGTGGCGTCCACCGCTTCGACAGGCTCGGTGGAAACGTAAACGAAACCCAAATCCTTTCTGTACCCGACGCTTCCTTTTTTGCCGCAGGTGACGAACAGGTATTTTTTCGGATCGAACGCTCTTATTCCGTCCTCGATTTTTTCTTCGCCGGTAAAATCCGACAGCTCCTCTTCCGAAAGCTTTACCACGTCGGCATTTTTCAATACCGCCGCCATCGCTTCGTTGCGTTCTTTTCTGTCGACAAACAAATCGTCTCGGAAATTGGCGTCCGCCGCCAACGACAATCCTCTTTTGCCACACTCGCGTATAACGTATTCGGCAAAATCTTTGCCTTCGGCTTTGTTGAGCATAAGGGTGCCCAAATTTACTATATTGAGCTCCTTAAATTCGTCAAACGGCAAATTCTTATCCAAATTATAATCCGCGGCGTCGTCGCGTAAAAACTTGAAATATCTCTCTCCGTCAAAAAGAGTGACTTCCGCCACCGTCGTAGCTTTGCTCCCGTCGGTAGCTATCCGGCAACCGCCCGGCAGATATTTTTCCGCTTCGGCTTTTATAAAATCTCCTTCTTTATCGGAACCGACCTTTCCGAAAAACGCTACCTCCGCGCCCTGCCGGAAGGCGTTGACGGCGACGTTGAACGGAGCTCCGCCCACGTGAGAAACCGAGCCGTCTTTCTTTATCAATCTGTCTACAAGTATTTCTCCTACGCTGAAAATCATCTTTCCCCCTTTCCCGGCAGGCATTCTACAAACGTCGCTTCATCCTCTGCGACCACCTCGAATTTTCCCTCCGCGGTATAGGGCAGGAAAAAATAATCCCCCGTCGATATTTCCCTTTCGTATCCGTCTCCGACTATCTTTCCCTTGCCGCCGACGCATATCCAAACCGACGGAGCGAACGGCATTGCGTAACGACCGCCGTCCTTTACCGTAATTCTGTTTTCTCCGAAACACGGCGTTACGGAATAATCTATAAGAATCTCCTTTTTTACTTTGCCGTCGTCGAAAGCAATCTTCGGTTGTATACGCGCGCTTTTGAGAGCGGTTTCTCCCACCAGAGAATAGTCGAAGCAGTCGAGCGCGGTGGACTTGTCGAGTCCTATATACTCCTCTTCGTAGCTTATCCTGTATTCTCCGCACAGTCTTTCGGGCTGTATGGTAAAATCCGTCGGCTCCTGCACTTCGAGTATTGTGCACCCCGCTCCTATTGCATGAATGAGTCCCGCGTTTATTATATACAAATCTCCGACTTTAGCATCCACCGACGAAAGCACCGATTCCATAACGTCCTTTTCCGTTCCCGAGCGATTTTCCAGCTCGGAAAGCTCCTCTTTCGTGACGGGACGATTAAATCCGAAATAAATTTTCGCGTCAGGTCTCGTCGCGAGAACAAGCCACGCTTCCGTCTTGCCGTATTCCGAATTGAAATGCTTTTTTGCAAATTCCTTCGTAGGATGAACCTGTACGGGAAGTCTTATCGCGCTGTCGAGATACTTTACCAGGCAATCGTATTTTCTTCCGCCCAACACTTCCGGATAAGATTTTATAAGGTCGTCGAAAAAAATATCCGTTCCTTCCACGACGGAAACGCCGTCTCTCTCTCCGAAGTACTTCGGATTTATCGCCTTTACGGAGCTCGCTATCCACTCTTCGGGGAAAAAACCGTCTTTCTCTTCCTCTCTGTTGCGGAATAAGGATATTCCTTTCCCTCCCTTGTAGACGCGATAAACTCTGTTATCCTCGAAAAAAATAGGTCTGTTTATCAGTTTTTCCATATCGTAATTCATAGCTTATACCCCGAAACGGTAGGTCTCGTTATCTCCCTGCCTTTACTCCTTAAATAAAAGTTGGGCTGCAGATTGACTACCCTGTCCTGTATCCCGTATTTTTCAATTAACTTTTCCGTCTCCGAAAATTCTCCCACTCTGTCGGCTCTGTGTCCGTCGCTGTCCGCAATAAACCTTACGTCGGTTTTCAGCATTTTTTCCAGCATTTTTTCGCATTGCGGCAGGTGTTTGGAATTGAGCTCTATATATGTGCCGAGATCGGCGCAGGCTTTTGCCACCTCCTCCGCGTCAAGAGGAGTATGATCGCCTATGTGCGCCAGAATATCCACGGGATACTTCTGCAGCATTTTTATATGCGCCTTCGTATTCATATTTACGAGAGCCTGCGAAGGCTTGTCGTCGTTGCCGTGCAAAAGGGCGGGCAGCCAGAATCGCTTGAAAGCCTTCCTGCTCGGTATCCTTATCGGAAAATGGAATCCCACTATATGTATATCGAATTCGTCCATTCTTTCAAGCGGCATATCGATAAGTCCGTCGGAGTCTATTATCGTGTTTTCTATCCCGAAAAGTATGTTTATTTCGGGATGTCGCGCTCTGGCTTCTTCCACTTCCTTAAAACAATTAGCAAAGTTTTTCTCTTTCATAATAACGCATCCGAGTCCGTGATCGGTAATCGCAATGTCGTTAAAGTTTTTGGCTATCGCGCTAAGCACGTTTTCTTCCACCGTGCTGTGTCCGTCGCTGTTTTTCGTATGAGTGTGATAATCGCCGTAAAATTTCATAAGCGCCTTTCTCCGTTAAGTAAATATATATTAATTATTTTATCAAACCGCAATTTCAATGTCAATATACGCCCGTTAAACAAGTGCCGGAAAAGGCACGAAATAACGAGCCGTAAATTCCGTTTCCGTCCATAAAAAACCGCCTCATTGTCTTATCTATACGGATAGTTATAAAAACAATATTATATAAATAAACGAAACGCGCCGTAACGATTACGGCGCGTCGCAGTTTTTTTAGGAATACGTTATAATTGATTTTTGTCGATACGGCTGTCCCTTATGAGAGCTCTTCTTATTTCTCCCATATTTATCTTGCCGAAATCGCCGGGCGCGACCTCTACGTAGCTGTATCTGTACGGTTTGGCTACGTATCCCGTTTCCGGCTGTTGACGACGAGCCTCCTCCTTTTTATTGCCTTTCACTTTGACGAGAGCAATCTTTTCTTTTCCCATCCCGCGCAAGAGACCTATCATAAAGTTGGTCAATATCATCCAGCCGGCAAAAATAAGGAACAGATTGCGGACGGAAATCAAGGTGACGATGGCATACAAAAGCCCGTTGTTGTTAAGCCAAGCCATACTCATATAATCGAGCACGCCTCTGGACTCGTTGGAGGGAGTCAGCGTAAGCGTCTTGCCCTTGTACGAAAGATATATCGGCGAACCGAGTATGTCCTTATCCCCGATAATGTTGGCGACGTCTTCGCTTGCCGCGGAAATGATTATGGGCATCAAAGCACCCAAGTCAAGTCCGCCGACGTTGACTCCGCTCAAATCGAGCTCTATATCCATAGGCTTGCCCATCATGTCGAGCACGTTCCAGAGCACGGGGTCCTCTTTTACGGCTTTCAACGCGCTGTCGTACAAAGCGAAATCCACGTTTTCCATAGTAGCCGTTCTGTCGTCGGTAAGAAGATGAATGAGGGTGGGAATAGTAAGACGGTCGTCGTTTGCCATACCTATCCAGGGATCCACGAAGGACGCATATCCGTCTTTATCTATGCTTGCAAACTGTATCGTAAGCAATTTCTTGACGTTTTCGTTGCGATAGCCTTGTTCCTGATACTGTTCCAGAGACATTCCGCCCTCCTCGCCTTCCTGCGGTAGGTTATGCGCGTTGTACGCGCGACGGATATACTCTGCAAGCAACTCTTCGTGAACGATAGAGCGCGCGCGATAGTTGTCGACGAGGTCTTCATAATATACGGTGCCGCTCGTCGCGTCGGAGAAGAAGTCGGGCAGAGCGACGTCTACCACAACCCAGAAACCGCACAACGTAAAGAACACCACCAAAATAAGGGTTATCGTTTGTTTAAGTATCGATTTTTTCTTGCTCTTTACCACGCAGATAAAAGCAATATAATAGATAATAGCCATAACTACGGTGACGATAATGCCCACGAACACCATGATTCCGTAGCTTATTCCGCCTTTTATTATGGGCAGATTAACCAATACTACCAACGCTATCAACGCCGGAAATCCGAGAAGATGCAATATTACCTGTAAAGCTTTTTTCATAATCAACCTCTTCCTCCATTAGCAATAAGCGCGAACGCTTCGTCTTCTTTACGCTTGTTGACGTAGAAAAGAACGGTCATCAACGCAATTATTCCGGCGCAGATATAGCCGTATTTTCTTGCGAGCATAAAGGGATAGTACTGCGCAAGCTCGCTGCGCGCTTTCAAAGTATAAAGCTCCTTCAACGAATAAGCGAAGGTATCCGCGGGATATCCGCTCGTGGACATAGTGACGTGTCCTATTCTGTCTCCGATAAGCACGCTACCCACGTTGGCTCCGTGTACGGTAGCATAGTATTGCGCCTGCGCGTATTTACGCAAAGTCTCGTCCTTTAAGAAAGAGAACTTAGGCTTCATCGTCGGATATTGATAGAATGAGAAATTGGCGAGCACGTCCATAAGATCGTCTTCGGTTATGGGCTTGCTTGCGTCTATTCCGAAGCCTGCGAGAGCTTCCGTCACCGCCTCGTTTTCACCCATGCCGGCAAGTATGCCGTTGACTATTTCCAGAACCTTGGCTACGCTGAGATTCTTGACGTCGTTTTCGCTGAGACCTACCGACGCAAGCAGAGAGGTTATGTCGATACCAAAACCTTTTAACTGAGCGATAATGGAGGACTCCATAACTCCGCTTCCGAGCGCGCCGAGTATCTTATCGAGCTTGTTTACGTCGAGCATAAAGGAATACGCGCTTCCGCCCTTGCCGTAAACCGCCTTGTATTCCGCGCTGTTTTTATAAGCGATCCACTCGGAATCGGAATCGAGAGCCTTGAGAGCTTTCATAAGCTCGGTATCGGCGTTTTTGCCGTTGGCGACGTACTCGACGGTCACGTTGCCGTCTTTGTCGGTAACCTCTTTAGCGTTATGCTCTATATCGAATTTTGCCTGATTGTAATCGATAAGAACGTTCAACGCCTGTTTGAAGCCGAAGATATATCCGTCGGCGTAAAGACCGTTCACGCTGTAATAAGCGTCCTCTTTCTTGTCGTAAGTAATACGACTCAGCACGTAATCGGCGTCCGTCATATCGGCTTTTTCTCCGCCTGCAGCCTTGAACGCCGCGATATCGTCTACCTTATTGGAATTGTACTTCCCGTAATTTTTGGATTTGTACCCTATATTGTATACCTTGCAAAAATCCGATACGTCGTCGCCGAATTTCGTCGCGACGCCGTCCTTGCCCGTCGTCCAGGTATTAACCCAGCCGGCTTCGTACTTGTAGGTATTGAGCTCCACTCCGTATTGAGCGTACTCCGCGGCGATTTCTTCGTACTTTTTGGATACCGTTATATCGCAGACGACGGAACCGCCTACCACCAGAAGTACCGAAACTATGAGCATAAACATAGTGCGCGCGTTGTAACTCTTCGTAATCAGACTGATAAGTATTTGCAAAACGACCGAAACCAACCACACAAGTACGCAGGCTATTATTCCGTACCACTTGATATCGGTATAGGCGTCGCCCTCGAAAAGGCACATGGATCCCACCAAAACCATGAGAATGAACAGCGGGAATCCGAGCAAATAGGATATTGTCTTCAAACAACGATAACGATTATGCTTTTTTCTGAGCTTTGTCATATTCATTGTATCAACTCTCCCTAAGAATAAAATTTCGCTTTTTAATTATACAGTACGCGCGCGGTATAAGTCAATAGCGAAAATATTTTTTATTATATATAATAAAGAGCGGGACTATACCTGTCCCACGGACGCTGCCGGTGGAGGACTGCTGGCGGATGATCTCTGCCATGAACTGGCGGGAGAGACTGCCTGCTATATCTTTATTGACGACTTTCATCTGCTGACGGA
>JBJFAO010000233.1:0-6628 GCA_051887955.1 Christensenellales bacterium | reverse complement strand
AACGTCACGCAGGGCTTTTTGTATCGCCTGCGCAGAGCTATGTTCGACAAAATGCAGAACCTGCCCATAAAATATTTCGACACGCATAAGCACGGCGATATAATGAGTCACTACACCAACGATATCGACACCTTACGCGAGCTGGTTTCCGGAGCTTTGCCCGCGCTCGTTCGTTCGGTAACGATAGTGCTCGCCGTATTTTTCATGATGGTATATTACAGCCTATGGCTTGCTCTCATCATTCTCGGCGGCGTTATTCTGATGTTTTTCGTCACGAAAATAATCGGAGGCGGAAGCGCGAAATACTTCGTACGCCAGCAAAAGAGCGTAGGAAGGACGGAAGGCTATATCCAGGAAATGGCAAACGGGCAAAAGGTAATCAAAGTCTTTTGCCACGAAAAAAAGGGAGAAGAGGAGTTTGATAAAGTCAACGACGCGCTGTTTGTCGACAGCTTCAAAGCCCATTCTTACGCCAATATACTCGGACCGCTCATTATGAATATCGGCAATATCCTTTACGTCCTTACCGCGATAATAGGCGGCGTATTCATAGCCGCGGGAGTAAAAAACGTCAGTATCAGCGGACAATCATTCACAAACTACGCCGAAGGAATAGCCATAGTCGTTTCCTTCCTCGGAATGACCAAACAATTTACCGGAAACGTAAATCAGGCGTCTCAACAGATTAATACCGTAGTAATGGCAATGGCGGGCGCGCAAAGGATATTCGCCCTTATGGACGAAAACCCGGAAACGGACGACGGATACGTCACCCTCGTCAACGCCGAGATAGCCGAAGACGGAACGGTGACGGAAAGTGAAAACCGCACCGGCAAATGGGCGTGGAAGCATCCCCACGGAGACGGAACCGTCACTTATACTCCCTTAGCCGGCGACGTACGGCTTACCGAGGTAGACTTCGCGTACGAAGAGGGCAAAACCGTGCTTCACGACGTCACGGTATACGCCGAACCGGGACAAAAGGTGGCGTTCGTAGGAGCCACCGGAGCGGGAAAAACCACAATAACCAACCTTATAAATCGTTTTTACGATATCGCCGACGGAAAAATCCGATACGACGGCATCAACGTAAACAAAATCAAAAAATCCGACCTGCGCCGTTCTCTCGGCATAGTGCTGCAGGACACGAACCTCTTTACCGGCAGCGTCATGGAAAACATCCGCTACGGAAACCTCGACGCAACGGACGAGGAGTGCCGCAACGCAGCCGTTCTTGCGGGAGCGGACGACTTTATAAGCCGTCTTCCCGAAGGATACGACACCATGCTCACCAACAACGGCTCGAATCTGTCTCAGGGACAACGTCAACTTATCGCTATAGCGCGCGCCGCCGTCGCGGATCCTCCCGTAATGATACTCGACGAAGCGACCAGTTCGATAGACACCCGTACCGAAGCCATAGTGCAGAGAGGTATGGACAAGCTTATGGAAGGCAGAACGGTCTTCGTCATCGCGCACAGACTCTCTACCGTCAAAAATTCCGACGTTATTATGGTTCTGGATCACGGGCGCATAATCGAACGCGGAAGCCACGAAAAGCTCATTCGGGAAAAAGGAACGTATTATCAACTGTACACCGGCGCGTTCGAGTTGGAATAATTCTCTTCAAAAATCAAACAAAAAAGACGCTTAAAATAAGCGTCTTTTTTTCTTATTATATTACCTCGTCACGATAAAAGCCAGATTAGCACCGTCTTGGTATCCTCGTCGTAGAATACTGCGTATTGTCCCGAATACACACCCGAAAAGGCTTTCGATATATGGCTCTTGACCGCGCTTTCCGTATCTTCGTACACCTCCAGATCAATCACCTGATCGCCGTTTTCCGTCGCGAGCTGTCTTATTAAAATCGCAACTACGTTCCACTCCTGCTCGTTTTTTATGCTGTAGTCGTACTTTTGTCCGTCGTAGACAAACGTCTGTCCGCCGTAAAAATCGTATTCGGTATCGGCTGTTTTGTCGGCGTGTCCGCGACTGCCGGTTTCGGGCACGTTGCTCATTCTCATTTCTGCGTCGGTAAGCATAAAGTATCTGTGCGATATTGCCTCTCCCGATTCAATAGACGAGCCGGTATTGACTCTTAACAGCAGTCCTCCCGCGGTCGGATCGGCGTTATACCACTTGCCCTCTATTCTGAATTTATTCCAGGCGTGTCCCTCTCCTCCGACTTTACTGCCGACTACCTGCACGCACTCTATTCCTTCCATGCCGCACATAAGCGCGTACGCTTTGCTTATTCCGTCGCACACGGCTCTTTTGTCGATAAATGCTCCTTCGAGCGAAAATCCGTTATACGTCTTCGACTCCGAACCGCTTATAACGCCGCTCTCCACTTTTTCCAGCAAATCGTAGTCGTAATAGACGTTGAGCACCACCCAATCGTATATTGCGTGCGCCTTTTCGTAATCGTTCATGCCGTCGTCCACCGCTTCGCGCAACGCCGCTTTCGCCAAAGTATAAATTCTGTCCGCAATGCTGGTTACCACGGGAACGGGACGATATCCGTTGAGCACGGCGTACAAAAGCTGTTCGCTATCCGTTACCGATACGGTATCCGAAATAGAATTTATCGGGAATCCGTCATAATCGACGGCGCGGTCGGACGAAAAACCGTGCATAAAATACGGAGTCTGTACGTACGCGTTTTTCTCTGCGGCGCGGTTGGACGGGAAAGTATAGGGCAGAGTTACCGTCACGACAATCTTATCGTAGCTGATTCCCCCTTCCGTTTTATTGTTCTCCGTTATGGTTCCCGACGCGCCCGTCGCGTCGAGAGTATAAAAGTCGTTTGCCTTGTCAAACTCGTCTAAAAGCACCTGAAGAGGATTTGCCGTTCCGTTGGGCACGTATACCGTAAAAGAAGCCGTCGTCTTTCTCGTCCAGGCGCACCAATTCATGTAGGCGACCGCGTCGTCTATCGAATTGAATACCATACCCTCTTCGCTATATCCTGCCGCCGAAATATAATCGGTCTTATTCTCTTCCTTCAAAACGTATTTCGCCCAGATTTCAAAGTTGCCGGTGCTTCCCAAAGGTATCGAGGTTATTTTGGTTCCGCCGCTTAAATACCAACCTGCAAATTCGTAACGTTCGGCATCTTCCGCTTTGCTCAACGGAGGATACAGCGTCGTAGAATCCTTTACCGTGAAAGTTTTTACAAACGCGGGATTGTCCTTCCATATCCCGGTGTGATAGATGACTTCGTATTCGACTGCGTCGTATTTTGCATATATCGTTATACTCGTAAGAACGGGAATATTGAAATTATATTTTATCGTCATTGCCGAGTCTGCGTACCAGCCGTCGAAAGTATATCCGAGTATCGGCTCTTCGTCGGGCTCTTCTATCCTCGAGCCCATCTGAACGAAATCGCTGTCCGTACGGTCGGGATATTGAAATTTTACCTCCACCTGACTGTCGTCGTCCCTTGTCACCGTCGTCGGATATTCTGCGGTAGTGCCGTCCTCGGCTTCAACTTTTATGGTAAACGTCGTGTCCCCGACCGGCAAATCGTTTACATCGTCGACTTCTTTGCCTTCCCCGTCGAAAACCTTAAAGCTCGCCCTGGCGGATACCGTTATTATTTCGGAAAATTTTATTTTCGTTTCCGAATTCTGCAACCCGACGAAAACCTCTCCGTCGGAAACCCTTCCGCCGATTACCGAAACGACGGCCTTGTTGTGGCTTATGAATTTCGCTTTCAACGTTATACTGCCGACTGTTCCTTCCTTGATTTCGACAATCTTTTCCTCGCCGTCGTACCAACCTACGAATTCGTATCCGCTTGCTATATTCGACGGAGCGGCAAGGACTATCCTGTCCGCAACGGTAAAGCTGTCCTTCGCTCCCAAAGGAGCGCCCGCCAGTCCGTCGCAATCGTACGTTATGCTATACACCAACGCTTCCCAGCTTGCGTAGAACGTCTTGTCTTCGGAATACTCCGTATCGAACGACGCGGGATTGCGGAGCGCGGCGTCGGTAAACCAACCGCCGAATTCGTAGCCTGTCCTACTCACCGCAGGCGCAACGAATTTACCTTCGTCGTTTATCGTAACCGTCACGTCCTCCTGTCCGCCCCCCACGACGAATACGGCCTTGAAAGGTCTTTCCTTCCACGCCGCGTAGATATAGACGTCCGCCGTTATTTTTTCGCCGAATTTTACGGGAACGGTAAGCTCCTTATCGCTGTACCAGCCGTCGAAATCGTAGCCCGACCTCGTCGGTACGTTTTCCGGTTCTACAAGCGTATCTCCCGATATAAATTCCGACGCGGAAACTCCGCTTCCTCCGTTCAGTCCCAAAATAACGGAATGTTTTTCCGTCTTGCCCGTATTCGAGAATAAAGAACACGAACAAAGCAACAACGTAAGCAACGCCGCAATTATCGTCGTTAATACCGCTTTTTTTACGTTTTTCATTCTATTGCCTCCATATTTCCCGTCTATTCCGTTTCGGGCAAAGCAAGCGTTTCGGCTTTGCTCAATTTTTTCATTATTATATCCGTTCTCTTCGTCGCGTCGTCCAGAGCGTCGCTTGCGCTGTTGACCTGCGTCTGCGCCCTTTCTATGTTCTTAACGAAAATGTTGAAGTCCTTTTTGAAATTCGCAAGCAGGTCGAACACTTCCCGGCTGCTCTTTTGTATCGCGAGAGTTTTAAATCCGAGCTGCAGACTGTTGAGAATCGCGCTTACCGTCGTAGGTCCGGCGGGCACAACCTTGTATTTTCTCTGTAATTCCTCCGAAAGTCCCGGATTGCGGACGATTTCCGCATACAGCCCCTCTATCGGCAGATACATTATCGCAAAATCGGTGGTGTACGGAGGATTGACGTATTTTTCGCTTATGGATTTCGCTTGCTTTTTTACCGCCGTTTCCAACGCTTTGAGGGTAGCTTGCATAGCCGATACGTCACCTCTGTCGCTGCTGTCTATATACCGCTGATAATCCTCCAACGGGAATTTTACGTCTATGGGAAGATAAACTCTGCCGTCCCCCTTGCCCGGTAAAATAACCGCGAAATCTACGGCTTCGCCGTTCTTTTTCCCGCAAACGTTCTGCTGAACGGTATACTGCTCTCTCGTCAATACTCCGTCGAGAAGGTTCTGCAAGCTTACCTCTCCCCATATTCCGCGCGTTTTTACGTTTGCCAATACCTTTTTCAAATCGGTGACGCCGTTGTTGAGCGACTGCATTTCGCCGAGTCCCTTGTTTACCGCGTCGAGCCGCTCGTTTATAGCTTTGAAGGTGGCGTCGAGCCGTTCGTTCAACGTACCCGTGAGTTTTTCTTCCACCACCGCTCTCATAGCCGAAAGCTGTTTTTCGTTGTCCTCCCGTACGCTTTTTAGGTTTCCGTCCACGTTAGTCCTCATTTCCGTAAGGCTGGCGCGGAGCTCCTCTTTGACCTCGTCAAGCCGCTTTTCGTTGCTTTGAGTCATGTTGCGTACGTTTTCCGCGACGGCGTCCACGGTGCCCTTTATTCCGTCTACGAGCGCCTTGTTGGAGGTTTCCACCGCCGTCTTCAGAACCTCGCGCGTGACTTCGTCGTTATTCCTCAACGCCGTTAGTCCCGCAAGTATCTCTTGTTGCTGCCGCAATAGTTTTTTTCTGTAAAAAAAGCACATATAATTTCCGTTTTTCGACTGAAAATCAGTAAGGTTTCTTTTGCGTCTTTACGCGATCGTTCTCATACACGGGATTCTGCCTCGGACGCGTATTGCCTTTGGGTATACGCTGTACGCCTCTGCGATAAATACCGCTCTTGTATGCTCTGTTGTACGTATTGAGGAAGCGTCTGTGCCTTATGCCCACTATGATTACCACAACAATCACCACTATGAATATCGCTCCGCCGATTATCGCCAGGGTTCTTATCATCTCCACGTCGAGGTCGAGTCCGAGGAAAGTGCCGTAAACGTCCTCTTTAGTGTCGTTCGTCTGAATATTGGCTTTCGCCGTGAGCACATACGTGGTCAGCCCGTCGCTCTTGAACGTGACGGATTTGCCGTCGCCTTCGATTTTCATCCCTTCCACGGGCGAAACGGTTCCGTCCGCTCCCATTTCGTAAACGGCGAAACGAACGTATTGACGATAATTTTCGGGTATGGGCAGATTGACGGTAACCTCTCCCGTCGCAGTCTGACTTGACGAACCGGTAAGACTTATGCGGTAAATGGATATTACCGCTCTCGCCGCGTTTTCGTCGGAAACGGCGTTGAGAATAGCCGTCTGCGCGTTGACGTAATACTCCGATTCTTCGGCAAACGTTTCCACCTTTATTTTCGCTCCGGGCGCGAAGTTCGCGTCGAGGTTTACTCCGGTGTCCACGTCGGAAAGAAGAAGTATTTCGCAACGTTTTTTCAAAGCCGTCAGCTTTGTGTAAAGATTGGTGGTAAAGCACGCCTTTTGATCGGACGTAAGGTCTACGTAATCGTTATAAACGTCCAGAACGTCGTTGTAATCGTCCGCTTCCGCCATATTGATTGCCGGTAATTGCTTTACGGATTTTTCCACGTCGAATACTTTTTGCATTTGCTGTTGCAAAATTCCGAACTGCAGCTGCAGATTGAGGAAATATCCGTAATAAACGCTGCTTGCGTCCCCTTTGATAG
>JBJFAO010000232.1:0-6704 GCA_051887955.1 Christensenellales bacterium | reverse complement strand
CTCCCTCCTTGTCAGCCGGATACGCCACGATTTTTTTTGAAACGACGTCGTAAAGCACCCCGTCTATAGCGGAATATATCGGATTACCGTCGCAAAACAAGCCTTTCATACCGCTCATGCTTTCCTGCGTGCCGAAATCCGCGAGGGCTGCGTTGACGGTAAGCTTTTCCAAGCGACAGCCGTTAAGCGCGCCGTCCAGAATTCTTTCCGCGGAATCTATCAAGGTATACGAACCGACGCGGTTTGGCGGACAGGCAATCAGATTTTTTCCGCTCGCGTCGTAAAGCACTCCGTCGTCGGACAGGAAAAATTCGTTGTCTGCGTTTATTCTTTCGAGAGAGGATAAATAAGAAAATTTTTCTTCGATTACCCTCACGTTTTTACCGAAATTCAAAACTTTTATGTTGTCGGCGTAACGAAAGGCGTTCTTAACTATCGACTCAACCTTTTCCGGCAGGAAAAACGCGCCGTCCGCCGGAGCTTTCGCTCTCGGAAAACATATTATCGCGTCCCCCGTTCCGCTATACAAAATACCGTCGATTACCGAAAAGAATTCGTTTTTACCTAATAACACAAATTCTTCAAAATTAGGGAAAATAAAGAATTTTTCTTCAATGCTTTTTAATTCGGAACCGAAATAAAAACGGCTTATTGAATTTATGTTTTTAACAAATCCCGAAGAGACCTTCACTACGCTTTTACCCTCGAAAAAGTCCGGAACGACCACGTTTTTAGAGGAGCCCGTATACGTTACGGCAACGGCTACGTCCCCCTCAAGAGCGTATTTTATCTCCTCGTTGCCCGTCTTTATATCGATATATTTTGCATATAAAGTGACGTTTTTCGTCGCTTCGTAAGGAAATTGCACCATTTTCGATGAAAAATCGCTTTCTTCGTACCACCCCTCGAACACATACCCGTCCTTAAGAGGCTCCGGGCAGGTTTTTATCGACGAAAACGCGCTTTCGGGAACGGCGCTTCCCCCCATACTGTCGAAACTGACGGTATAATTTTCAAAAGAAATCCTCTCCGAACAACCTGCGAGCGCAACTGCAAAAATTATTACAAAAAGGATAAAAATCGTTTTTTTCATTGAATGAAAATTTCATCGAGATTGAATTTTGCGCGTCCTCCTTCAAGCACGTACAAATCTATCCCGAAATCCTCCAAAATTGCCGTATAGTCGGCGTTGATACGCAGTCTTTTTATATAATTTACAAGCAATATCGCTATGCAAAACGTTACGTCCTCCTCTTCGGGAGCGATCATTCCGTCGAGCTTTTTGGCAAGATACGCCAAATCGCCGCATTTTATAGGTAAAAATTCTTCGCAAAAAGCGGCGTTTTTCAACACTATTTTATATGCCGTGTTCCAGAATCTGTTTACCCTTTTGTGTAGTTTCGTTATGCGGAATTTTACCACTCTTTCTTCGTTGAGAATGGTTATGTTTCCTTCGTATCCCGTTCCTATAAGGGCGGAATACAAATCCTCTTTGAGTCCGTCGGGGACTCTCGCCGAGGAAAGAAGAGACAGATACAATGCGGTAAGATTCGGCTTTTCGCTCGGAGTTCCGTATGCGCTTATCACCGCCTTCGACGCGTTTTCCGGAGCCATTTTGCAAAAATCCTCTATTTCTTTTTTTCTTTCTTCGCTTATGTCTTCCTTTGCGTTCGCTTCTACCATAAACGTCGCCGCTCTGTCTCCGAGCATAGCCGGAGGCAAAGTCCTGTAGGGACACAAAAGGTTCTCTTTTTTGGAATCGAACAGCTTTTCCATAAGCCCCACGGGAGGCTCCGTAACTTTATAAATCTGTTTGTACCTCCCCCAATAATCATCTTTGTCCTCGTCGTCCTTCTTGAGGATATTGAGTACGGTCATATAATACAGCGCGTCCTCGTCTATCGTATCCAGTAAAAGCGCCTTTTTGAAAAACTTCCTCGATATTTCCGTTTCGTTATTCTCGAAAAGCGCCATCCCCATAAGACAAAGAGCGTTGCTGTCATCGTCGTCCAACAGATAATCGACGCTTTCGATAATCATTCTGTGCGTAATGGGGCCCCCTTCGAGCATAAGCCGAACGACGTCGGCTTTGGAGCCTGCCGAAGTCATCAAAGGCAGAATCTGCAAAATAAACTTATCGAGGTTGAGGCTTTTATCCAGATCCACCGCGTCGTTAAGCGCGTCTATTATTCCGTCGCTCTGCGACAATTTCGGCAAAACCGACGTAAGAAGTTCCATAGCCTCGTCGTACCGCCTTTCCGCCAGAAGAAATCTTATGTCGTTACTCTTCCTTATGGTATCGAAATCGGAGGCGTCCTCTTCAAAAACTCCGTATTTTTTTTTCAAAGCGAAATCGAAGCGATAGTATTCTTCGTCGTTTCTTTCTTCTATTTCTTTGCAAACAGCCTGCATTATCGCCGTAATACTGCTCGACGTACGGAAGCACTCGACAAACAACTCGTAAACGAGCCGTCTCTGTTCTCTGTCCGTCGCGTTTTCCAACGCTTCGTTCAGGTTGAGCGCGCACGCTACCGAGTCGCCGTTTTTCAAGGCGTTTTTAGCGTATTTTATCAGACTGTCATAGCTTAAATCGATATCTATTCTTCTTCCCATAGTTTATCAACGTCCTCTTTGCCGAAAGAGTATTTCTTTTCGCAAAAATGGCATACCGCCTCTATGCTGCCCCTTTCCTTAAGTATTTCTTCGCATTCCGTCTTGCCAAGACCTCTTATCAGGTTTTTTATGCGTTCCTCGGAGCAGTTACATAAGAGTTTTACCTCCTCCGTCGCGTACTTTTCGGAATTGAGATGGGCAAAATAAAACTCAAAAATCTCTTCTATAGTCTTGTTTTCCGTCAGATCGCTGAGATTTTTGAAATTGCTCATAACGTCCTCAAGTATAACCAGCATATCCTCGGTTATTCCCGGCAACGCTTCGGCAACTATTCCGCAAGCCGTAGCGCAACCGTCTTTTCGCACCTTGACTCCGAACGCCGCCGCGCTCCTTATCCCCTCGCTTGCGAGAAGATATTTTACGAAATCCTCGGCGATTTCTCCGCTCACCAATTCGCACCGACCAACGTATGGATCCTTCAGTCCCAAGTCCTTTACCACGGTAATGCAGCCGTCTTTACCTACTCCGCCGCCCACGTCCAGATGTCCGTCCTCTTTCAGCGGAAGCTCTACCGCCGGATTTAATACGCAGCCTCTTATGTTTCCGTATCCTCCCGCTACGACTATGCTACCGAGAGGTCCACCTCCGTTTACGGTAACGCTGTACGTGTTGTCCTCGGATTTTAGGTTGTTTCCGATATACGCGCCCATAATCATGCTTCTGCCGAGCGCGGCGGTAGCGAGGGGCGAAAGATCGTGCAGCTTTATTTCTTCGTTTACAACGTCCGTGATATCTATAAGCGCGACTCTCGCGAACCCGTCGAAGAGTCCTCCTTTAATTATTTTACCCATTGATTTCCTCCAGTTTTTTAACTATATCCATAGGCGAATCCGCAAAAAACTCAACGTCGTTTGCGCAAAAATCCTCTTCTTCGCCGAATCCGTATTTTACTATCGCAACTTTTATTCCGGCATTTTTAGCTCCCTCGACGTCGAACACGGTATCGCCTATCAATATGCAATCTTCTTTTTTTAGTCCGAAATCCGCAACGAGGTCTTCGATAACGTCCTTTTTCTCCGTCCTGTTTAATTCGTATCTCGAACCGTATATCGCGGTAAAGAAGCCGTCCGCTCCGAGATAATCGAGAATTTTTACCGCAAATTTTTCCGCCTTCGACGTAGCCGTAAACAGCCTGTAGCCTTCGTCGGAAAGGGAACGTAAGGTCTCCTCTATCCCATCGTACAGTCTGTTCGTTTTTTTCAAATCGACGGTGGAATAAATTTCGCGAAACCGCTTTCCGTAATGAGTCGGATCGAGGTTCGTAAAATTTTTCAGAGTCCTTTCCACGGGAGGACCTATCAGCTTTCTGCGTTCTTTCCCGACGGGCATCCGTATCCCCATCTCCTTAAAAAGAGCGGAGTACACCGAGTATATGCACTCGCTGCTGTCTATCAAAGTGCCGTCAAGGTCGAATAATACGTCCTTTATCATAAATACCGTTTAATCGAGATCGGCAAGCTGAGCGAGTATTTTTTCTTTCAAAGCTCCGTTTTTAACGAGTTTTTCCTTTTCCTGCTCTATCAAAAACGCGGGAGCTTTCGCTACGAAACCGGCGTTGGAAAGCATTTTTTCGCTGCGCGCGATTTCACTCTCCACCTTAACGAGCTCTTTTTCCAATCTCGCTTTCTCCTTCTCCGAGTCGACGAGCTCTCCCATCGGAATAAACAGTTCCGCTCCCTCGGTAACGGCGCGACATACCTTTTCTCCCGCTTCGGCTTTGTCGTTTATGAAAACGACTTTGCTCGCTCCCGCCAACTTTTCTATATACTGAGCGGCGTCCTTTACCGATTCGTTTTTGCTGAGGATATAAATACTGAACCTCTTTGCCGGCGGCACGTTCATTTCCGCGCGAACGTTTCTTACTTTTGCAATTATATCCTTTACCTCTTCGAATTCGGCGTATTCTTTTTCAAACACGAGCTCGCCGTCGTAAACGGGATATTGCTCCAGCATTATGGCTTCGCTGAACTTAAACTGCGACCAGATTACTTCGGTAATAAAAGGCGCGAACGGATGCATAAGGCGCAACAACGCCGACAGAACGTATTCCAACGTGCAAAGGGTATTTTTCTTTTTCTCTTCGTCCTGTCCGTAAAGTACCGGCTTAGTCAATTCTATATACCAATCGCAATAATCGCTCCATACGAAATCGTAGAGCTTGGCGACGGCAAGACCTACCTCGTATTTGTCGAGATTTTTTCTGACCTCGCTTATTACGTATTGAAGCTTGGTGAGTATCCACTTGTCCGCGTCGGTAAGCTTTTGTAAAACGGGACTTACGTCCTTACCTTCCACGTTCATTTCCACGAAACGGGAAGCGTTCCAGATTTTGTTCATAAAATTGCGCGCGGATTCTATCTTATCGTCGCTGTAACGTATATCTCCTCCGGGAGCTACGCCCGTGCAGAGAGAGTATCTCAGCGCGTCCGCTCCGTACTCGTCTATAAGGAGCAACGGATCCACGCCGTTTCCTAAAGATTTGCTCATCTTTCTTCCTTGCGCGTCGCGCACGATTCCGTGTATAAGCACTTCGGGGAAAGGTGTTTTGCCCATATGCTCTATACCCGAAAAAATCATTCTCGCCACCCAGAAAAAGATTATGTCATACGCCGTAACGAGGAGATTGTTCGGATAAAAATACTCCAGATCCGCCGTTTTGTCGGGATATCCGAGGGTGGAAAACGGCCATAAAGCCGACGAAAACCACGTATCCAACACGTCCTCGTCCTGACGCAAGCGTTTGCTTCCGCATTTGGGACAAGCTTCTGGATCGGTTTTTTCCACTATCATTTCTCCGCAATCTTCGCAGTACCAGCACGGTATACGATGTCCCCACCAAAGCTGGCGGGATATGCACCAATCCTTTATGTTCTCCATCCAGTTAAAATAGATTTTTTCAAAGCGCGCCGGCACGAACCTGGTTTCGCCCTCTCTGACCGCCTTTATTGCGGGCGCGGCAAGCTCCTCCATTTTCAGATACCATTGTTCGCTCACCCTCGGTTCTATCGCGGTATGACAGCGATAACACACCCCTACGTTGTGAGAATACGGTTGTATCTTTTCTATAAGGTCGAGCTTCTTTAAGTCGTCAACAATCGCTTTGCGAGCCTCCTCGCGCGTCATTCCGCAGTACCTGCCTGCGTTTTCGTTCATTATGCCCTTGTCGTCGATTACCGTTATTATGTCGAGATTATGACGCTTTCCCACCTCGAAATCGTTGGGATCGTGCGCCGGAGTAATTTTTACCGCTCCCGTACCGAAGCCGACCTCAACGTATTCGTCGGCTATCACGGGAATAATCCTGTCCGTCAAGGGCAGTTTCATGGTTTTTCCCACTATGCCTTTATAGTTATCGTCGTCGGGATTGACCGCTACCGCCACGTCTCCCAGCAACGTTTCGGGACGAGTCGTCGCCACTATCATATATCCGCTTCCGTCCGTATACGGATAACGGATATGCCAAAGATGGCTCGCCTGCTCTTCATACTCTATCTCTGCGTCGCTTATCGCGGTTCCGCAGGACGGGCACCAATGCGTCATTCTGTTGCCTCTGTAAATCAATCCTTTTTTATAGAGCTTGACAAACACCTCTCTGACGGCTTTTGAACAACGCTCGTCCATAGTGAACGCCTCTCTCGTCCAATCGCAGGACGCACCGAGTCTTTTGAGCTGTTCTACAATTCTTCCGCCGTATTTTTCCTTCCACTTGTAGGCGCGACGCAAAAATTCTTCTCTTCCTATTTCCTCTTTGGTGAGACCCTCCTGTTGAATCTGCTCCACAATTTTGAGCTCTGTGGCTATGCTTGCGTGATCCGTTCCCGGCAACCACAACGCGGCGTAACCGTCCATTCTCTTATACCTTATTATAATATCCTGTAAAGTATCGTTGAGCGCGTGTCCCATATGGAGCTGCCCCGTTATGTTGGGCGGCGGAATAACTATCGTGAAAGGAGGCTTCTTGCTTCCCGTGTCCGGGGTAAAATATCCGTTTTTGCACCAACGCTCGTAAATTGCCTTTTCAAATAGCTTAG
>JBJFAO010000231.1:0-1508 GCA_051887955.1 Christensenellales bacterium | reverse complement strand
CTAGCTTTCCAGTTTTGTTCATATTATTATCTCCAAAGTATTACACGCGCAGGTGAAATAAATATATATAATAATATAACATTTATCCGCTGTAAAATCAATATGTATTTTGAAAAAGTTTTTTACGGCAAATTATGCCAAAGTAACGTCGGCAAGCGAAAACTCCTTAGCCAAATCCGAAATTCTATCCGAAAACCGTCCGTAATCCGCGTTCGCCGCGCTTTCGGACGCGATTTTTAATATCGTGGGAGTAACGCAATCGAGACTTCCGCTTCCCGCCTGCTCCAGTCCGAACATCTCTCCACCGCCGCGCATTGCGAAATCTTCCTCCGCAATCGCGAAGCCGTCGTCCGTTTTTGTCAGAACGTCCAGCCTCGCGCAGTCCTTGCCCGTAAGGAAACAATACCCTTGTTCGCCGTTTCTGCCTACCCGTCCGCGAAGCTGATGCAACGCCGCCAATCCGAATCTGTCCGCGTCGGTAACAACCATAATCGACGCGTCGGGAACGTCGACGCCCACTTCGACTACCGTAGTGGCTACAAGTATTCTGTATATGCCATCGCGGAATTTTTCCATAACCTCGTTCTTTTCCTCGGTTTTCATTTTACCGTGCATTAAGCCGATTTTTTCCTTAGGCGCATAGGATGATATTTCTTTATAAAGCTCCTCGCAGGATTCGGTTTCCATTCCTTCCGAGTCGTAAATCTTCGGGGCTATTACGTAAATCTTAGTATCTAAACAGCGCGTCGATATATATCTGAACATATCCGCTCTTTTTTCCTGCGGAACGACCGCGGTCTTTACGTTGCCCCTGACTCTCCTGTCGATTGTTATGAATTCCGCTTCGCCGTACGCGGCAATAAACATCGTTCTCGGAATGGGCGTCGCGCTGAGGGTAAGAACGTCAGCCGATTCTCCCTTTTCGACGAGAGCGTTGCGCTGCGCCACCCCGAAACGGTGTTGCTCGTCGGCTACGGCAAGCGCGAGAGAACGAAACGATAGTTTTTCGGAAAATACGGCGTGCGTGCCGATAACCAAATCGGTTTCGCCCCTTTCCGCAGAGGAATATATCCGCCTTTTTTCCGCGACGGGCGTGCTCCCCGATAAAAAACTTATTTTTATACCCGTATTGCAAAACGCTTCGTTAAAAAAGCGATAATGCTGACGGGAGAGAATCTCCGTAGGCGCGGCAATCGCCGCCTGAAAGCCGTTCTTTATAACGAAATAGCAAGCCATAGCCGCTACGAGGGTTTTTCCGCTGCCGACGTCTCCGCACAATACGGCGTTCATTCTTCTTTTGCCTTTAAGATCGGAAATGATTTTTTCTACCGCCGACCTCTGAGAATCGGTAGGATTAAACGGCAGGTTTTTTAACATTCCGTCAAAATTTACGTCAACGTCATAACGTCGGTTTTTTGTTGATTTTTCGTGATTTTTAGCGAAAGAAAAAGCGGCTATCCTTTCCGTCAATTTTTCGAGAGCGATTCTCTTGCGAGCTTCTTTAACAT
>JBJFAO010000230.1:0-1515 GCA_051887955.1 Christensenellales bacterium | reverse complement strand
TGCAAAACGAATGGGCGGGCGCGCAGGCTTTCTCGTCTTTCGATACCTATCTCGCGCCGTTTGTCAAGGTGGACAATTTGTCTTACAGAGAGGTAAAGCAATGTATCCAGAGCTTTATTTACGGCGTAAACACTCCTTCGCGTTGGGGTACTCAGGCACCCTTTACCAACGTTACGTTGGATTGGGTAGTGCCCAACGACCTCGCCGAGCTTAACGCTATCGTCGGCGGAAAGGAAATGGATTTCAAATACAAGGACTGCGTGGAAGAAATGCGCATGGTAAATAAGGCGTTTATCGAAATAATGATAGAGGGCGACGCCAACGGAAGGGGATTCCAATATCCGATACCCACGTATTCCATTACGCGTGATTTCGACTGGTCCGACACCGAAAACAACCGTCTTCTTTTCGAGATGACCGCCAGATACGGCACGCCTTATTTCAGCAATTATATAAACAGCGATATGGAGCCCAGCGACGTGCGTTCGATGTGCTGTCGTCTGCGTCTCGATTTGAGAGAATTGCGCAAAAAGAGCGGCGGCTTTTTCGGCAGCGGAGAGTCGACCGGTTCGGTGGGCGTGGTTACCATAAACATGCCGAGAATAGCGTATTTGGCAAAGGACGAAAAGGACTTTTACGACAGACTCACCCGTCTTATGGACATATCCGCGCGCAGCTTGAAGGTAAAACGCGACACCATCACCAAATTGCTCGAAAACGGACTCTATCCTTATACGAAACGTTATCTCGGGACTTTTGCAAACCACTTCTCCACCATAGGACTCGTCGGTATGAACGAAGCCTGCCTCAACGCAAATTGGATAAGAGAAGACCTCACTCACAAAAAAGCGCAACAATTTACCAAGGACGTCCTCAACTTTATGCGCAATAAACTGAGCGACTATCAGGAATTGTACGGAGACCTCTACAATCTCGAAGCCACTCCGGCAGAGTCCACTACTTACAGGCTTGCAAAACACGACAAGAAGCGTTATCCCGATATAATAACCGCTTCCGAAAACGGACGCACTCCGTACTATACCAACAGCTCGCATCTGCCCGTAGGTTATACCGAGGATATATTCAGCGCGCTCGACATACAGGACGAATTGCAGACTCTCTATACCTCCGGTACCGTTTTCCACGCCTTCCTCGGACAGAAATTGCCCGATTGGAGAGCCGCGGCGAATCTCGTAAGGAAGATTGCCGAGAATTACAAGCTTCCTTACTATACGATGTCTCCGACTTATTCGGTGTGCACCGACCACGGATATATCGCCGGCGAGTATTACGAGTGTCCCAAGTGCGGCAAAAAGACCGAGGTTTATTCCAGAATTACCGGTTATTACAGACCTGTTCAGAACTGGAACGACGGCAAACGCGAAGAATTTGCCAGCCGTAAGGTTTACGACGTAAACCGCTCCACGTTAAAACGTCATGGGACCGAAGCCTGCGCCTGCGAATGCAAGACGGAAAACGTAGGAACCGAGCTGCTGTTGTTTACCACCAAGACTT
>JBJFAO010000229.1:0-6948 GCA_051887955.1 Christensenellales bacterium | reverse complement strand
CTTTTCTATGTCTTCAACCGCCGTTTTTCCTAACTCTATTTTGTTTATTTTTTCAGCTCTGAAAGGACTCGAAAACGTAAATAAAAGGGGAAGAGCTACGGATAGAATCAGTACTATAGCCAAAACCGTAAACGCAAACTTCTTATGTTCGACGAATAACCTTTTAACGCCGGAAAAAGCCTTTTTTAATTTTGAACTGATTTTACCGGCAATTTCGCCGTTGTTCCTTGTGGCGGAATAACCGCATTTGGAACAGAACTTCGCTCCGTTCATTTCGTTGCCACAGACGGGGCATTTTGTAGACTCAGTCAGTTTTTTTCCACAGTGTGAACAAAAAACGTCCTTTTCCTCAATCTCTTTGCCACAATTAGGGCAGATATTCATATTGGTCTCCTCCTTTTATAATTATTTGATATGGCTCCGCTACAATATATCTAATGTTTACATTATATATTGTATATGTCTATCTGTCAATCGGAATAATTTAGTATACTGTATACATTAAATAACGTTCGGGTGAGATATGAAACTACGGCTGTATGAAATACTTAAAGAAAAAGGAAAAACAAAGTATTGGTTATATATCCGTTTAGGTCTGAGCTATCAGAATTTTAATAAAATAATGAACAACGAAACGAACGGAATCAAGTTCAAAACCCTCGAAACGTTATGCGAAGTACTTGAATGTACGCCCAACGATTTATTCGATATGGATAAAAATTAAGGTGTTTTCAGATTTTTTCAAAGCTCCGCGAGCTTTTGTCGCGGAGCTTTTTTATTGCTGCTTTACTGCTTTTTTGCCCTGACGTAAACGACGTATCCGGTAGGATTTTTCTTATTGTTCGGATCCTGGAATTTTTTTAATTCGAATCCCGAAGATTTTAACAAATCCACCATCTTTTTGAAGCCGTAATTCCTCGAGTCGAAATCGGAATACTTATTCTGCAACAAATTCCCGACGAGGCTCACCAGCGTCCACCCTTCTTCGTCGGAGGTTTCTTCGATTATTTTCGCAATGGATTTTTTTACTTCCTCTATCGGAGTCGCCGAAATCTGCTCGTTTTTGGTTTTCTTTACCTTCTTATTTGCTCCCTTAGCAGGCTTGTCCGCGGCTTTTGCGACGTCCTCGTTGATAAGGTCGACAAACTTAAACTTATTGCATGCCGCGACGAAGGCTTTCGGCGTCTGCTTTTTTCCCATGCCTATTACGTACATCCCCGCTTCTCTGAGTCTCGACGCGAGCTTTGTAAAATCGCTGTCCGACGATACGAGACAAAATCCGTCCACTTTACCGGAATACAGAATATCCATAGCGTCGATAATCATCGCCGAGTCGGTGGAGTTTTTTCCGCTTGTGTAGGAATACTGTTGCATCGGAGTAATGGAGTATTCCAAAACTACGTCTTTCATCGATTTCAGATTGGAACACGTCCAATCTCCGTACATTCTCTTATAGGTAATAACGCCCTCGTTGGTTATTTCGTCGATAACCGTTTTTATATAATCCTTACTGTTGTTGTCGCCGTCAAACAATACGGCAAAACGCTTTTCCTGCATATTTTCTCCTGTATAAATTATTAAACCGAACTGTTTTTTTATTCTCTTTTGTAACTATAATACCATAATTGCGCTATATTTACAATTATATTTAC
Organism: Christensenellales bacterium; assembly: GCA_051887955.1. Classification (GTDB taxonomy): domain Bacteria; phylum Bacillota; class Clostridia; order Christensenellales; family DTU072; genus CAG-1782. The sequence goes on along the minus strand of JBJFAO010000229.1, from coordinate 5,296 downwards.
GAATTGTGCCGTTGCATATAAAGCAAAACGAACGCGATTGCGTCCGTTTTTCACGTTTTGAAAAAAGGTTTCCGCTAAAGCCCGAGAAAAGCGGTCAGGTTGCCGGCAAGAATATTTTCTTTCTCCCTTTCCGTAAGCTCCAGCTTCAAAAACCGAGCAATTTCTTCCTCCGGCAGCCACATCGGATAATCCGTTCCGAAGAAAAACTTTTCCGCACCCATATTGCGAATAAGTCGCGTCGCTTCTTCCGTCGATAAAAACATAAGAGACGACGAGGTGTCGAAAAACACGTTGTCGAGTCCTTTGTATACGTGCTCTGCCTCTTTCCAACAGCTATATCCCCCGAAATGCGCGCCGATAAATCTTTGCTTGGGATATTCTTTGGCTATTTCCGCAAGAAAGGACGGGTGAGAATAATTATACCGCACGTCGCCGGTATGAAACAGTATCGGCAAGCGCGAGTCTACCGCGTCGTAAATTTTTCTCGCTTCGGGCGAATTTATCGCAAATTTCTGGAAATCGGGATGTAATTTTATCCCGTAAAAACCGTTCTTTACACAAAAATCGACTTCTTCTTCTATCTCTTCTCTACTCAGATCTGGGTGAAGCGTCATAAAGCCGATAAATTCGGGATGCCGGGCGGTCTGTTCGAGTATAAACCTGTTTATCGAAACGACCTGATGAGGTACCGTCGCCACCGAATGGACCAAAAATCGACCTATACCGGCTCTCTTTCCCGTTTTGATAAGTCCCTCGACCGAGCCGTCGCAATCCATCGATATATCGTAAAACTGTCCGATTACCACCGCCGCTTTCCGTGCGATTTTATCGGGATATATGTGAGCGTGGCTATCAATGATTTCGTACATTTCTTTTCTCCGTAGTATTTGTAAATATGATACACCCTCGAAAAAAATATCGCAAATATTTCTCGACGACAGACAAAAATTTAATCGGAAAACAAAAGTAAAACGGTTGCTGACGTATTTACGCTTATATAATAGCAAGCTTAATACGGATTTTACCTCGAAACGGGCAAAGCCCCGCGACGGTTGAATCGTGCGGGGCAATATCGTTTTATAAATCTTCGCATACGAAAATTTATTTCATATCGTCGGTAGCAGGGTTGTCTATCAACTTTTTATCCGTTGTAAAACGCGAACCGTGACAGGCGCAATCCCATGAGCGTTCCTGCGGATTGTATTTCAATGCGCAACCCATGTGAGGGCACCGCGGAACGGTCGGAGTAAGAAGACTCAATACTGTTTTGCACAAATTTACCGCGAGACGAGGATGCCATACGCTCCTCGACGGGCAAAACAATTCCGCATAGCGATTTTCTTTTTCCATAACCAAATCCGTCAAAATTTCCGCTCCGATAAGGGAAGACGTCATTCCCCACTTATTAAATCCGGTGGTCACGAAAAGGTTCGGCGTATTTACGGAGTATTGCCCTATATACGGCGCGCCGTCGAGAGTCATACAGTCCTGAGTAGCCCATTGTGAGACAATCTCGGCGTCTTTATAGTGCGTTTTTGCAAATTCTGTCAATTCCTGCCAGTTTCCTCCTTTTTCTCCCGTCCTATGACTTCCGCCGCCCAATAAAAGTAAGTCGCCGTAATTTCTGAACGACAATCCTTTTTCGTCCTCGTCCACGTACATTCCGTCGACGAACGCGGCGTTCCTCAACGCCGTCACGTAAGAACGGTGCTGATACATTTTTATAAAAAACATTCCGTGCTTGTTAAGAATGGGAAAATGCGTCGCGACGATTATTTTTTTTGCTTTGACGTTTCCCTTGTCCGTAACTACTTTATCCGGCAAAAATTCCAACGCCTTTGTGTTTTCGTAAATATTCAATTCCCTCGCAATCGCATAGATAAATTTCAGGGGATTGAACTGCGCCTGCCTATCGAACTTTACCGCTCCCGCCACCGAAAAAGGCAAAGGCACGGAAGAGACGAACTGCGCCGAACAGCCGATTTTTTGCAAAGCTCTCATTTCGTCTTCGATTTTTTGTTCGTCGGTCGTCGAATATACGTATGAAGGCTTATCTTCAAAATCGCAATCTATATCCGCACAAAGCTTTCGGTACTTTTCTACGGCGTTTTGATTCGCAAGATAATACTCTCGCGCCTTATCCGCCCCGAACTTTTTTATCAAATCGTGATATATAAGACCGTGCTGAGAAGTAATCTTAGCCGTTGTGTTTTTCGTTATTCCGTCGCAAATTTTTTTCGCTTCAATTAAAACGTAATCGACGCCCGCTTTTTTTAATTCATATGCGCACAGTATCCCTGCGATGCCTCCGCCAATAATCAATACATCCGTTTTTATATCTCCGTCCAACGAGCCGAACTCCGGAGCTTTAGCGGTTTCCGTCCAAACAGATTCCATATATTTCACCTCATAAAAAGTATGCTCGTTTTATTCTCGGATTATGCTATATAAGGCGGGAAAATATCTAATATTCGTTTCCATAATATGAAAAACGCGGTTATAAACTATACTTTTTTTACCGCGTTTGCCCTAAAATCGAAGGTTAAAAAAACCGAAAACACAAATTTATTTGATTAATAATATCGTAAAACCACTTTGGATTACTCGCAATAGCCCGGATTTTACTTACGCTTAATTATCTTATATCCGTTTTTTGTCAACAGCCAATACGCGTCGTCCAATAATTGATAGTCGTATTTTATAACGTCGTAGCAAAGCTCGTCCGCTTTTTCACGTTCGGCTACAATTTTCCTGAACTCGACGAGACCGTCAAACGTTGTCAGATTGCCGTGCCTGCGGAGATAATAATTCTTACCGTTGGTCGGTTTTAGCCTGCCGTCGCTTTTTGCAACGGTTTCGTTGCGTATCTGATCCTTGGTTGCCGGCACCATTCCCTTACTTATCATAAACGCATTCCAACGCAGATGCTCCAAAATCGCAAGGTTACGTCTTCTCGATTCGGGATAATTCAAAGTATAATTAATAATTTTCTTTCCCTCTACCTCCAAACCGTACGTTTGGGTATCCGGCAAGTCGCCTTCGGCATAATATTTTATATATTCTTCTTCCGTCATTGCCGGCGAGTCATTGTCTTCAACCTTGCAATACTCCAAATTCATGAGATTCAATTTCGACTGCAAATTCAAACAGCAATATAAGCTTGATTCCCTCTCCAATTCGCTCTTTACCAGATACCAATTTCTGTTGGCGTCGACTCGGTTTTGACGGACGGATTCTTCGTTCAGCACAAAGCTTTTATCCGTTGTTATAGCATATTCCAAGTCGTATATTTCATTACGCATCTGCGCCATTCTGAAAATTCTGTCGTTGGTAATACGGTCTATATCGTACACGCATTCTCTTTCGTCGCCGATAAAAAACACGTTCTTTTCCTTAAAAATAAAATGGTCTTTTTGAGATTTTGTCAATCTTACGAAAATCACAAAATTTTCGACGCCCCACTCTCTGCGTTTTTCAACAAGCTTCAGCGCCATATCTATATTTTCCAAATCGCTTTCAAAAGACACGATTGCAAAATTTACGTCCGTTTCGCGCTTTGTGATTATTTGACGAATCTCATTGTAAAACTCGGTCGCATTTATATCCAGACGATGGAATTCTTCTTTCGCCGGGGATGCTGGCAAGGGCAGATATTCGTTGCCGTTTACGTCCTTAAATTCGTTCTTGAACCTATAATATAAATGATTCAAATTTTTGTCGTTTTCCGCTTCTTTTTTGTCAAAAATATGATAGTTGACAGGTTTTATATCAACGCCTTCCGGAGTTTTTGTCAAGAACTGATTGTTTGCGACAGAGGTTAAAAAAATCTGCCGATTGGGCTTACCGAAACCTATCATGCACACGTTAATATCGACGTCGGGTTTAATTACGGACTCGGTATAGTCGATATGTCTGCTATCCATAAATTTAGTAAACGGATATTCGCATATAAAGTCCATAGCAAGCATCCGGTACTTGTTTTTGTATCGAATACATCCGAACGAAGCGGACGCAACATCGCAGTAGAGCGCCTCAAATTTAGGCTCGCCGAAAACATATATCCGCAAATGATTAAATACGGTTTCCTTTTGTTCGTCCGTTAATTCCCCGATTTTTCCGTTAATAAGGTTACATAAACTTAAATTGTCTTCTTCATTCTGCGTATTGATAATAATTGTATAATTTTTGCTTCTCAATGCGCGTTTTATGATGCCGTTTACTAAGCCGGAATAATCCTCGCGAGAAATAAAACCGATTTTCCTTTTATATAACTCCAATCCGTCTTTTTGAGAAATATTATCCACAATAAACGCGCAGAAGGTTTTGTTGCTCCGATAAATCGAAATATTGTTTTCGTTGTTGCCGAATATCAACAGCTTATCCTTTTTCGTCGTCGCTCCGACAATTCTGTTTCCGAATTGCCATATTTGCTGTCCGATAAACGAAAAAGCAAACAAAGTCGCGTTAAGTATAACTAAAACGCAACAATAATAAATGGTGATTTTATAAAATAAGTCTGCTCCCATCAATGCGCCGACTTTATTCAAATTAAATTTAAGCAAGACTAAATCGAACCCGTGAGTAATGCCGTTTAAGATTCCGTCAATTACGGTTAATCCGTCGTAAATATACCCTAAGCTCAACAAAGGAATGGCTATAATAAATATTGCTATACATTTTCCGCGTTTAAAGCCTCGTATAAATTCAATTCTGTCGGCTCTTTTCCTATTGATAACGCTGCCGACTACATATAATACGGAAAAAGTCAAAAAAACAAGGCATAATGCGGTGATTATATGATATACAGTCATTAGCTTCTACTCCTAAACCGCTGTAAATTCGTGACGATTTTCAATATTATCGATTATATCAAAAATACGTCTAAAATACAAGCACAAATTCTAAACCGTAAATCGAAACAAACCGCTCCTCGCGCTAAAGCTATATTCCTTAGTCGGAATTATAGCCATATAGTATTACAACGTCGCCGTTTCTATTTTTGCTTCAATTTGCACCTTTGGTCGCGCTTTCTTATTTTGTTATATGCGTTTTGTTTCCAAATCGTTTCCTCTTACGAAAAGGCTTTGTAGCACAGATATTCAATATATCCTCTTCTTAAAAGCGCGTCCTTCCATTCTTCAGGTATCGCGTCATAACCGTATAACGCTCCCGCCAAACCTCCCGCTATTGCGGCGACGGTATCGGTATCGTCACCGAGATTAACGGCTTTTAAAACGCACTCTTTATAAGAACTCGTTGTCATAACGCTCCAAATCGCAGCCTCCAAAGAATCGAC
>JBJFAO010000228.1:0-6995 GCA_051887955.1 Christensenellales bacterium | reverse complement strand
TCTTCTCGGAGATATTTACAACCACGGACCGCGGAACGGACTGCCCGAAAGCTACGATCCTATGAAAGTGGCGGAGCTGCTTAACGGAATAAAGGAAAAATTGACGGTAATCAAAGGGAATTGCGACAGCGAAGTGGACGAGATGATTTCCGAATTCGATTTTTTGGACGGCGCATGTCTGTTTGTGGACGGAAAAAGGATATTTTTAACGCACGGACACGTTTACGATAAAAACCGCTTGCCGAAAAACGCCGACGTATTGATATACGGACACGTGCATACCGGGTTTATAGAAGAAAAGAACGGTATTACCGTCGCGAATCCCGGTAGCGTTACCTTCCCGAAAAACGGTACTCCGAAAAGCTATTTGATTATAGAAAACGGAATTTTGATTTTGAAAGACGAGAACGGTGCGGTTATTGCGGAAAAGAAGCTGTAAAATATTGAAAAAACGAAAATCCGTAGCGAATGGCTATGGATTTTTTTTGCGCTATATTGTATAATCATTGTATTACAAATAACGGGTAACGGCTTATGAAAAAAATTTTTCCTAAAATACTCATCGTAATTTCCGTCGTAGCGCTCGGATTGATAGCGTTTTTCTCGGTGGAAGGGGCTAAGAATTCATCTCTTATCGACGTAACGGTAATGTCCGACGTCCATTTTGTGTCGCAAAAACTTTTTACCGCGGACAATTATTCAGCTTTTGCCACCGAGGACAAAATGGAACATCTCAGCGAAGCCGTGATGAACAGCGTCGCCGACGAAATAATAGCGAAAAAACCGCGTTATTTGCTTATCAGCGGCGATTTGACGGAAAGAGGGGACAGGATAAGCCACGAAGAGCTTGCTAAGGTTTTGAAAAGGATAGAAAACGGAGGAACGAACGTATACGTAATCAACGGCAATCACGACGTTCCGACAAACTATTATTCGTTGGGCAATAAGGTGAGCGCAAGCGAATTTAAGGAAATTTATGCGGATTTCGGTTATAACGAGGCTTTGTCCGTATTCCCGGGCACTTTGTCGTATACTGCGGATATAGCCGAAACGCATCGATTGATAGCGGTAGACAATATAGAGTATTACGTAGATTCGGAAGGGGAGATAAAAAAGTCCGCTTTATCCGCACCTCACGAAGAATGGATAAAGGAGCAGGCGGCAAAATGCAAGGAAGAGGGGCGTATCCCGGTCATTATTTCTCACGTTCCGTTCAAGGACCATTTTCCTAAGGCTATTGCGAGCGTTAACGACAAAAGCAATTATATCGACCTTGCCGAAGCTCTCGCCGACGTCGGCGCGCATTACGCTTTCACAGGGCACCTGCATCTGGAGGACATTAAGACCGTGGAGTCGTCCGAGGGAAACGTCTTTTACGACATAGCGTCTCCTTCTATGATACATTATCCGTGCACTTACCGCAGCGTCAAGCTTTTCGACGACGGTATCGACGTAAAAACGGTCAAGAACGATTATATCGACGAAAAGTATCTTTCCGAGTTTTCTCCCGAAGAAGAAAGGCGCGAGATAGCCGAGGGCTTGCAAAAATATTGCGTCAAGCATATGAAACAAGAAATCACAACGGCGGTTGACGGGCTGGACAAGCCGTACGGTATTCTCGGAAGCGTGGTTTCGGGCGGCGGCACAACCGCAGAAGCGGCGAAATTGGCGTTGCGTACGGTACAAAAGACGTTGACGGCGCCTCTCTATATAAAGGACGAAAAAAGCGGAGAAACCTCTTTGGAAAGGCTTATGGCGGATTACGATATAGCTTTACCCGTTACCGAATACAAAAACGTAATGGATATGTCGACGGTTTACGCGTCCTCGATTTTTACAGGCGAAAAACCTCTTCGGGATCCCGAAAAGGAAATGATAGGATATATCGCGTATTTTCTTATCTACAACATAAACGAACAGAGAGGAGAGTTTAACGCCATTGTTCCGGAAATAAATCTCGATATAGATATGAAAAAACTCGTGACCGAGGGGAAGCTCGAGTGTTACGACAGCGGACTTGTTCCTTTGGTATTTACCGTTGTCGGGGACAACGACTTAGGTTCGTTTGTTAAAGGCATTATCGGAGAAAGCTTCGACGGATTACAGAGCTTCAAGGGAGTGATAGACGTTTTTGCAAACGGAGCCGTCGCGGGAATAACCGACTATTTCTCCGGCAAAGAAATTTTGCTTAATTCCCTTATTTACGACGGAGTTCTCGCAAGGTATGCGCCCGAACTTACCTCGAGAGAATTGTCGAGTTCCGAATTGAGGATAATTTTTAATTGACCGCGTCGGTTAAAAGTAATTTAAGGTTGTCGTCCTAATATATAACGGACGGAGGTTTTTATGAATATTTTGCTGGTTGAAGACGAAAAGAGCTTATCGGAAGCGTTGGTGCACATTCTGAAAAAAGAAAAATACGTCGTAGACGCGGTTTATGACGGAGAAAGCGGTTACGAATACGCAATAACGGGACGTTACGACCTCGTTTTGTTGGACGTCATGTTGCCCAAAATGAACGGCTTCGACGTTCTTCGCAAGCTGCGTTCCGATAAAAACGGCACGCCGGTCATTATGCTCACCGCGCTCAGTCAGGTCAACGACAAGGTGAGAGGTCTCGATCTGGGAGCGGACGATTATCTGGCGAAACCGTTTTCGACTACGGAATTGCTTGCGCGCATAAGAGCCGTTTCGAGGCGGAAATCGAATTATATCAGCGAAAATATAAAGAAATTCGGCGACGTGGAATACAATGCGTCGAGCTTCGAGCTTTGCTGTAAGGACAAAAAGGTTAAAGTAGCCCTGAAAGAAAGCGAAATTTTGCAATATTTTTTCGACAGACCTAATTTTGTGGTTTCAAAAGACGATCTCATAGTCAAGCTCTGGGGGTACGACTCCGAAGCGGAATACAACAATATTGAGGTTTATATCTCATTTTTAAGAAAAAAACTTGCCTTTATCGGCAGTCACGTCAGTATTTCGACGGTGCGCGGCGTGGGGTATAAGCTGGAGGAATAATGTTTGAACAGCTTAAAATCAAGGTGGCGGTACGGCAGAGTATCATTTGGGGAATAGTGCTTTTTATCGCGCTTTTTCTGGTTTTTTCTTATAACGTCTCCAGCATTTACCGCAACGTTGAAAAAAAGCTCAACGAAATAGCCGATATGAGATATTATCGGTTTCTTTACGGTCAGGATTCTTCGCAGGACGCCGTCGAAAAAAGTCGGGATACGATGGCGATATTCGTCAGTAAAGACGGCAAAACGTACGTATCGGACGAAAACGTCTACGACGAAGCTACCCTCCAAAACATTATTGCTACCGTTATGGACGGCAGCATCGAAAAGGACGGGTATCTGAAGGTAGGAGAAAACAAGTTGGCTTACAAGAGAGAGAACACCCTTTTGGGAAGCGCGATTTATCTTTGCGATTATACCGACGACTTCAATATAGCGATTAGAATGATGATAGTTACTATAGCGGCAGGGACTATAGGGATAGTGGCGATCGCCCTTATTTCGGTGCGGTGGGCAAAGCGGAATATCGCGCCCGTCGAGAGCGCTTTCGAAAAGCAGCAGGAGCTTGTCGCCAACGCCTCTCACGAATTAAAAACTCCCATTACGATTATAAATACCGATTTGACTATCCTGAACGGTTTTGCAGACAGCTTTACGGAAGAGCAAAAAAAGTGGCTCGACAACATAGGCAGTCAGGTCAGCCGTATGAGTAAGCTCGTAGGAGAAATGCTTGAGCTTGCCCGTCTCGAAGCCAACGGCAAAAATCTTATAAAGGAAGACGTAAACCTCAGTACGGTAGCCGAATGCGTCGTTTTGGAGTCCGAAGCATTGGCTTTTGAGCGAAACGTAAATCTCGTTACCGATATAAAAGACGACGTGTGCATTTCCGCGGTGAGCGCAAACATAGAAAAACTTATCTATATTCTCGTGGAAAACGCCCTTAAGTACACGCCTGCGGACGGTACGGTAAAGGTGAGCGTATCGGCGGACAGGAAAAGAGCAAAATTGGCTGTACGCAATACCGGAGACGGAATCAAAAAAGAGGATATACCCAAGCTGTTCGACAGATTTTACAGGGTGGACGAATCGCACGGAGCGACGGAAGGGTTCGGACTCGGTCTCGCTATAGCGAAGTCCATAGTCGATCTCAGCGGAGGCAAAATAGGAGTGGACAGCAAAGAGGGAGAGTATACCGAATTCGTTGCGGTATTCCGTCAGATTAACTGATTTTTTTCGCTATAAGCAATATTCAGATATTCGTCTATATATTCCCATACCTCGTTATCGAAATCCCCGAAGATGCTGAAATTATCGGCGTTGAAACCGTGTCCTGCGCCTTTTATTATGTGCAGAGTGCAGTTGTTATACAGCTCGGAGACGCGTTCGGAATAGGATTTTTTTACAATAAAATCGAGCGAACCGTGCAAGATAAGCACATTTTTATCAAATTTTCCTATCGAGGAGTATATATCGAAATTTTTGAGCGTATCGATGAACGGGCTTGAGCCGAAAGCGTACGACGAGGCAAGCTCGGGGATGTTAAAGGCGGGATAAAGTAAAATAAGTCCGGCAATATCCGCGCGTTTTTCGGCGACGAGCGCGCTTATCAGACCGCCTTGGCTGGTGCCGAAAAGAAACAAAGAAGAAGAGTCTACGTACGTAAGATTTTTTATACCGTCAATCACGGCTAAGAGGTCGTCGCACTCGGTAAAAACAGTCATATCGTCTTTTTCTCCGTCGCTGCGCGACGTTCCGCTTCCTCCGCAGAAATCGAAGGCATAGGCTATATATCCTCTTTCTGCGAATTCTTTTGCGTAAGAACGCAAAGAATCGGAATTTACGTTCGCGCTGTGAGAGAGAATTACCGCAGGGTGTTTTTCCTTTTTATCGGTCGGTACGTATATGTTGCCGTATATTTTTGTTTCGCCTTTGAAAAAGCAAAGTTCGGTCACGGAATAAACGGAGTCCGGCTCCGGTTCCTTTTTTTCACAACCCGTAAAGATTGCGACGGCAAAAATAATAACAATAATCGTCGCGATGGTTTTTTTCATAGACGCTCCGTCATATAAAAAATTATAATATCCTAACTTGCGGGCTGTCAACCGAATACGGCGACAGGCTCGTCAAGCGCCGATAGAGCGAGAAATAATATAATATATAAATATTTATTACAAAAAGTAGTGGTAAAATGTTTTTTTGTATGATACAATATCCCCGTATCGGTATGTTTCGGTACTGAAATATGAATAACAGGATTTGGAGGAACGAAAAATGGAAAGACTATTGACGCCTTTTGCCGAAAAAATGGATAAGAATTTACCACTTAACGATTATCCGAGACCTCAACTTGCCAGAGACAGTTTTCAGAATCTCAACGGAAAATGGGATTACGCCATCTGCAACAAAGAGGAGGGATTTTCCGGCTATACCGGCGAAATACTCGTTCCGTTCAGTCCCGAATGTATATTGTCGGGCGTGGAGAAGGTGGTTACCGCCGACGACGTGCTTTACTACAGAAGGAAATTCCTCTTTTCAAAAACCGACGACGTCGCTCTCCTGCACTTCGGAGCGGTTGATTACGAATGCGTAGTCGCCGTCAACGGCAAAACGGCAGGTTCGCATAAAGGGGGATATTTCCCGTTTACTTTCGATATTACCGATCTTCTCAACGACGGAGAAAACGAAATTACCGTTACGGTTACCGATCCGGGAGACAAGGGTACGCAGGCTCGCGGTAAGCAGTCCTCGAAGAGGGGCGGAATATGGTACACTCCGCAGTCGGGAATATGGCAGACGGTATGGATAGAACAGGTCTGCGCCGATTATATAGAAAAAATAAAAATTACTCCCGATATAGACCTCGGAACGGTGGACGTGGAAATTTCTTTCGCGGAAAAAACCGTTCCCGCTACGGTAGAAATTTACGACAAGGGAGAGCTTAAGGCTTCCGCAATCGCGCAGAACGGCAAAGTTACCGTGGATATGGGAGAATTCAAGTGCTGGTCGCCCGAAAATCCCTATCTTTACGATATGAAAATCAAAGCCGGCAAGGACGAAATCTCGTCTTATTTCGGGATGCGTAAATTCGGTATAGGCAAGACGGAAAAAGGATTTTCCTGCCTTATGCTCAACAACAAACCCTATTTCCATAACGGACTGCTCGACCAGGGATATTGGAGCGACGGAATGTATACCGCTCCGACCGACGAAGCTCTCGTATACGACATTCAGACGATGAAGGATATGGGCTTTAACATGCTTCGTAAGCATATCAAGATTGAGCCTTTGCGTTGGTACTATCATTGCGACCGTATAGGGATGCTCGTCTGGCAGGATATGATTTCGGGAGGTTCGGTTTACAATATTTTCGCGACGACTATTCATCCCGCCGTCAATCTTGCTCTTTGCTCCAAAAAATTCGGGGCTAAGGACACGGAAAAGAATTATAAGTACTTTTCACGCGACGACGAGGAGGGCAGAAAAGAATTCTACGTCGACAGCGAAAGAATGATAGACGAACTCTACAACGTAGTCAGCCTGTCGGTGTGGGTGCCGTTCAACGAAGGTTGGGGGCAGTTCGATTCGGCAAAAGCCTACGAGTTTTATAAAGAAAAAGATCCCACCCGAATAATCGACCACGCGAGCGGTTTCCACGATCAGGGCGAGGGAGATCTCAACAGCTTCCATATTTATTTTACGCCGTTCGCTTTTCCGAAATACGACAGGTACGACGACCGTCCCATAGTGTTGAGCGAATTCGGCGGATACGGACTGCGTATTCCCGGACACGCTTTCAATATGGACAAGCTTTTCGGCTACAGAGTATACAAGGACGAAAAGAGTTTTTGCGACGCTTTGGAAAAGCTGTATAAAAAGAGACTTACCAAGGCGATAGAAAGAGGGCTTTGCGCCACCGTTTATACCGAAGTCAGCGACGTGGAGGACGAAGTGAACGGTTTGCTTACGTACGACAGAAAA